>CBKWFZ010000796.1:0-2435 GCA_966673785.1 uncultured bacterium | reverse complement strand
TCCGATGGTGTACACCTCTTCCCCGGTCGAACAACCAGCACTCCAGATGTCAAATGAGTTTTGCCCATTTGAGAACTTCGTGCTCACAGCCTTTTGCAGGTATTCAAACTGGTAATCCTCTCTGAAAAAGAATGTCTTGTGTGTGGTTACAAGGTCAATGAATTTATCATACTCCTGCCGGTCACCGCCATGGAAGACGCGCTCAAAGTATGCCTCAAACGAATCTATTCCAAGGTTGCCAAGATGCTTCAGTAAACGCGATTCAATCATCACCTTCTTTTCCGGCGCAATACGAAGGCCGTACTTCAACTTCAGGAAATCTGTGACCGCGCGAAACGTCGATTCCGTTATGCGCTGATTTTGATTCGAAGAGCGCATCTCCGGTACCGGTTGCCGGTTCATCTTTGGGTTCGACTGCTCCACGTCCTTCAATTCTTTAATCGCAGTGCATCCAATATGAACGCCGTTGTGCCGTCGCCGAGCACGGACGCGCCCGAGAAACATCCGACCGGTTGCAGCAATTCATTCAGGGGCTTGAATACTGTCTGATACGTTCCTGCGATGCGGTCAACAACAACGGCGACGCGCGTATCATTCTTATTAACGATGACCACAGTCTCTTTTTCAGGATAATCATATTTACCGAATGATTCACGCAGCGACACGAACGGAGTCAGCCGTCCATTATAGCTGACCTGCCGCGATCTTTTATCGAACAATTCGGCATGAGGCTGTTCAAAACAATGCTCGACCTCATTGATGGGAATCAGATACTTTTCTTCAGACACATCGACCACCAACGTATCGAGAATCGTCAATGTCAGCGGAAGACGAAGCGTGAAGATCGTGCCCAGGGAAGGCTCCGTGCTCACCTCAATTTCACCCCGCATTGCCTGGATCTCACGCTTGACAATGTCCATTCCCACGCCCCGACCACTGACGGTTGTGATCTCGTCGGAAGTGCTGAAGCCCGGTGACATCATCACCTGAACAAGCTCCTTCTCGTCGTAACGCTGGTCCTTGTTCAGCAAACCCTTTGCGACACCTTTCTCGCGAATCCTGCCGAAGTCAATTCCCCTTCCATCGTCCTGAATTTGAATGAAGACGTGATCGCCGCTATTGTACGAGCAAAACTTCAGCAAACCGCGCTCCGGCTTATTCATGCGTTTCCTTTCCTCCGGGCCTTCGATACCGTGATCAATAGCATTTCGTATCAGGTGCATCAGTGGCGCCTCCAGCGCATTGATGATTCCACGATCAAGTTCGGTATCCATGCCTTCGGTTATGAATGCCACTTCTTTTCCGAGACCTTGAGAAAGCGAACGCACCAGGCGTTCCAGCTTGACGTGAAGCACATTCAGTGCAACGAGCCGGATATTGAACGCAGAATCTCGCAACCGGAGCGTAAGACGTTCCAACTTCTCCAACGCTTCCACAACAGCGGTATCCTGCTCCCCGCGCAAGAGATGCTGCATCGAGGAACGGAATATCACGAGCTCGCTGACAATATCGATAAGATGATCCAGTTTTTCCGTCGCAACGCTCACCTGAGTACTCTTTCGTACCGTGGTCGCAGACGCCATCGTCATTTCAGCCACCTCCGGGGCTTTGGTCCCCTCTTCCTCCGGTATGGCTGATGAACCGGTGCCGCTCATCAGCTTTTCAACGGTGCTTTTCCGCGCCATTATCTGCTCCTCATCCAGCTGTATCCATTGCGCGTACCATTCGTCTTCAAAGAAGCCGTCCGAAATCTCCTGAACACTATACTCTGTTGCCTTGAGGAACATAAACACTTCTTCAACTGCCTGTCTACCCTTTGTGGATGAAAGCAGCACCTCGAACCACGACTCCAGTCTTCGTTCTTTGAGCTGAGTCTCAAGCGGAGCAATGCCACCGTGGACAAACATCACATGCTCGCCAAGTTCTCCGAGTTCTTCAAGAATAGCGTTAACATTGATACCCCTTTGGAAGACGTTGGTTTCCGGACGCAGGATGACTGCAAAAGCCTGCAACGGAACTTCAGCCGTCGCCCCTACATCATGACCAATGCCGTCAGCGTCCCGTTGTTGGAGTAGCGTCTGCATCAGTTTTTGAAAAGACGTTCCCGCCTCACGCCCGTCGATCAGGTCGCGAAGGACGTCAGCCGCATGAAATGAAAGGTCAAGCAGGAATGCATCAATCGCCCGCGCTCCATCGAGCACATCGGAGTAAATAAACTCCAGCTCATGAGAAAGCTGCTCAACATGGGCATACCCAAACATGCCCGCGCTTCCCTTCAACGTATGGAGGTACCGGTAGATGTTTGTCACTTCTTCCGGCTGATCCGGCCTCGTCTGAAGCGCGAGCAGCGAACGTTCAAGGTCATTGAGGATCTGCCCCGCTTCAGTACGATATTCGTGCAGAAATTCCTCCATTACCGTAGCGCACGGTTTACG
>CBKWFZ010000795.1:0-2440 GCA_966673785.1 uncultured bacterium | reverse complement strand
GGCCAAAACCTCCGTAACCGGTCCGCTCGGAAAACGTTTTGCCGCACGCGTGTCTGTCACGGGAACCCAACGCGACGGCACGATCTACAATATCGCCCGCGATGAATGGGTGAACGATCAAAATAATCTCGGGATACGCGGACAGCTTCTCTTTGCGCCGACCGCAGACGTCGAGATAACGCTCGCGGCAGACGCATCACGACAGCGGCCAAACGGTTACTCCCAGGTGGTCGCCGGAATCGCCCCTACCCTACGCGCGGCGTACCGGCAGTTTGATGACATTACCAGCGACCTCGGATATTCACTTCCCACAATGAATCCATTTGACCGGAAGATTGATCACGACACACCGTGGCGTTCTAACCAGAACTATGGTGGCGTATCACTAAATACCACGATCGAAACTTCTTCCGGAACCATTACATCAACAACGGCGTGGCGTTACTGGGACTGGGATCCTTCCAACGATCGCGACTTCACCGGTCTGCAGGCGCTTGCGCTGTCGCAGGCACCGTCGACGCATCATCAGTGGTCGCAGGAAGTACGGTACGCGGGAACAATTTCGAATCGCCTGTCTGTTGTCGCCGGGCTCTTCGCTTTTGGTCAGTTGCTCGAAACAAATCCTTACCACACGGAGGAATCCGGACGCGACCAATGGCGTTTTTCACAAAACAGCACAAGTGAACTCTGGCAGACACCCGGACTGCTTGATGGATATGGTATCCGCACCTATTCCACCCTGAAAACGTTCAGCGGAGCCGTTTTCGCGCAGGCTGACTGGAATGTAACGGATAAGCTGCACGTTCTTCCCGGAGTGCGCCTGAATTATGATGACAAGCGCGTCGATTTCAGACGCGAAACGTACGGCGGACTTGCCACCGAAGATCCCGCGCTCATCGCACTGAAAGAAGTTGTTTATACAGATCAGGCATTCAGCGCCGGTATTGACGACATCAACCTATCGGGTCAACTCACGCTTTCTTACCGCGCGTCCACAAAGGCGAATGCATTCCTGACGTATGCTTCAAGTTACAAACCGGTGGGAATAAATCTCGGCGGTCTTCCAACCTCGGCAGGACAACCGATGCTTGAGCTGGCTTCGATTAAACCTGAACGCGTCCGGCATCTTGAAGCCGGAATTAAAACATCACCGGCTCCCGGATCCGCGCTCAACATCACGATCTATAATACAAACGTCGATGACTATCAAACCGTGGTGATGAACTCACAGCTCGGCGTAAATCGCGGCTACCTCGCCAACGCCGAAGAGGTTCGCGTCCGTGGCGGTGAATTGGACGGTACGTTAAAGGCAGGGCGATTTCTGACGATCTATTCGTCAATCGCGTTTGCGGACGGAAAATATTTATCATTCACCAATGCACCGGTTCCGCTGGAAGAAACCGGGGGAGAACCACTCAAAGATATTTCAGGTGAACGTCTTCCGGGAATTTCGAAGTGGTCGGGATCAATTGGCGCCGAGATCAGCAGCCGCGCGATGACCTTTTTTGAAAATGAAGCGAAGTTGTTCATCGCGTTGGATGCATACTATCGCTCGCGGCTTTCATCAAGTCCCACACCTTCAAAATATCTCAACGTGGAGGGATATGCGCTTGTCAATGTGCGGGCCGGATTCCGG
Source organism: uncultured bacterium (assembly GCA_966673785.1). Classification (GTDB taxonomy): domain Bacteria; phylum Bacteroidota; class Bacteroidia; order Cytophagales; family Cyclobacteriaceae; genus Ohtaekwangia. The sequence goes on along the minus strand of CBKWFZ010000795.1, from coordinate 804 downwards.
GCGGATAAAGGTCTGGCGTTCTTTCTCTGGGCGAGAAATATTGCCGACACGAACTATTTCGAACAGCTTCTTCCCGCAGCTGGCAACGCGGGACATTACGCGGGAGTACTTGGCGATCCACGGACATGGGGCGTTACGTTACGGTATACGTTGTGGTACAACGCCCTGGCGGGCCCGCACGGTTCAATGCAAAAGGAGTAGTCACTCCGTGCGGAGCCCGCTTACCGTGTTGGAGGATGCGACGCGGCGCACCTGCGTGGTCAGTGTAGTTACCAGCAACGCGATCAGCAAAAGCGTTCCGATTGTTGCTCCACCTATAGTAATCGGCATATGATACACATACGCCATCTCGATGATCCATTTGCCCGTGACAAATCCCAGCGGTGCACCAATAATGAACGCGATGCTGAAGAGCAGGGCATACTGGCCGAAGATATTATGCGCAATATTTTTCCAGCCGGCGCCAAGGACTTTACGAATGCTGAATTCTTTGATCCGGCCTGCCACATTCAGCCGCACGAGACCATAAAGTCCGAGCAGTGCAAGCACAATCGCGATGAAGGCGAAGACGCGCCACACCAATCCGTAAATGCGGATACTTTCATAGTAGAATCCCCAAACATCTTCCTGGTAGCCCCCATCGAAGGGAATTTCAGGAAACAGTTCAGACCACTTCTGCTTCAACGCAGCAAATACTGCTTCCGATGAACCTTCACGCACTTTAAGCGAAAGATAACGATAGTCCGGTTTGTCTGCGACGCGGAAAATCACCGGTCTCACTGCCGTCGAAAAGCTGAAGTGATG
>CBKWFZ010000794.1:0-2441 GCA_966673785.1 uncultured bacterium | reverse complement strand
TATTGATGTAAACAGCGGTGCCGAGATCAGACCGGGATTAAAAGATCCGGAAAAAGTTAAATCATTTATCGAGACCACATATCGTGAATTAAGGAAATGAAAAAAGAATCAGGAAAATACCACGTAGACGCAAACGGATATTATGGGAAATTCGGCGGCGCGTTCATTCCGGAAATGCTTTACCCGAATATTGAAGAGCTGCGAACCCGTTACCTCGAGATCATATCGGGCGAGGACTTCCGGCGTCAGTTCGATAAACTGCTTCACGATTACGTAGGGCGGCCGACGCCCCTGTATCGCGCAAACAGACTGTCCGAACAATACAACGCGAACATTTACCTGAAGCGCGAAGACCTTTGTCATACAGGTGCGCACAAGGTGAACAACACAATCGGGCAGATCCTTCTCGCTAAACGATTGGGCAAGGAAAAAATAATAGCCGAAACCGGCGCCGGTCAGCACGGCGTCGCGACTGCTACCGTATGCGCACTGATGGGCATGGAGTGCATCGTGTACATGGGAAAGGTAGACATGGAACGGCAGCGCCCCAACGTGGAACGTATGCGCATTCTGGGTGCGACGGTCGTACCCGCAACCAGCGGCAACATGACCCTCAAGGATGCAACGAATGAGGCAATGCGACACTGGATCAATCATCCGACTGATACGCATTACATAATCGGCTCAGTGGTGGGACCTCATCCTTACCCGGACATGGTTGCGCGATTCCAGTCGGTGATCAGCGCTGAGATTCGCAGTCAGCTTCAGACGGAAATTGGAAATCCTTACCCGGACTATGTCTTTGCATGTGTGGGCGGTGGCAGCAATGCAGCGGGTGCCTTCTACCACTTTCTGGATGACGAACATGTTAATCTGATAGGAGTAGAGGCCGCGGGAAAAGGCATCGACACCGGCGAATCTGCCGCAACGACGGCGCTTGGGAAAATCGGCGTACTTCATGGCAGTAAGATGTTGCTCATGCAAACTGAAGATGGCCAGGTGGTAGAGCCGCACAGTATTTCGGCTGGTCTGGATTATCCCGGCATCGGACCGATGCACGCGCACCTGTTCGACGTCGGGCGTGTAAAGTTTGTCTCGGCGACGGATGATGAAGCGATGGAAGCGGGGATTCAGCTTAGCCGTCTAGAAGGAATTATACCTGCAATCGAATCTTCCCACGCGCTTGCGGCGCTGAAGGCCTTCCCTTTTGAGAAGGACGACGTCGTCGTGGTTAATCTTTCCGGAAGAGGCGACAAGGATCTGGAGACGTATATCCGGTGGGGTAAGTATTGATGTTTCATCGCGCGAAGTGCCACACCGTACATTGTGTCAGGTTGATTTTTTGATTTTACGTAAGCATTAGAATATGAATCGGATTCACAAACTTTTCCGGGAGAAAAAGGGTAGTATACTCTCGGTGTTTTACACCGCTGGATTTCCGCGACTCGACGACACCATTGGCATTGCCAGGTGGCTTGAAAAGGCTGGCGCGGATCTTATTGAGATCGGCATTCCGTTCAGTGATCCTGTTGCCGACGGTCCGACAATCCAGCAAAGTAACAAGGTTGCGCTCGATAACGGCATGAACGTCAAGCTGCTGCTGGAGCAGGTGCGTGAGATACGGGAGTCGGTTAAAATCCCGATAATACTCATGGGCTACCTTAATCCGGTGATCCAGTATGGTATTGATCGCTTCGTCAAAGATGCACATAGTGCAGGGGTTGATGGACTTATTCTCCCCGACATGCCGGCCGATGTATATCAGCATGAATACAAGGTGCTTTTCGAAAAACACCATTTAGCCAATACGTTTCTGATTTCACCGACTACATCCGAGGAGCGTATTCGTCGGATTGACTCTCTTACCGATGGTTTTATTTATGCCGTTTCAGCTTCGAGTACGACTGGCGCGCGGAATACCTTCTCGAGGGATCAGATTGCATATTTCGAAAAGTTAAAAGGAATGAATTTGAAGAATCCGTTTCTGATTGGTTTCGGGATTTCGAATCAGGAGACCTTCAACATCGCCAGCTCATATGCACAGGGGGCAATTGTCGGAAGTGCATTCATCAATACGATAAGGGAGAGCGCTTCGCTGGAACAGGACATTGCAGCGTTCGTTCAAAACATTAAAGGTGGCGTCGACGTGCCCGTTTGAGATAGACACACTTATGATTATTCAATTAAAACCAGGTATCAGCGAAAAGGATCAGCAGGAGATTCTGATTCGTGTAAATCAGCTGGATTACAAGACAAACCTTATTCAGACGCAACGCGCCAGTTATGTCGTCTGTATCGGTAAAAAGGAATTTGATATCCGGCAATTGGGAAACCTTGAAGGCATTGCCGATATCCATCGCGTTTCCGATGACTATAAACTTGTTTCAAGAAAGTGGAAGGTGGACAGGACGCACCTTGACCTGGGTGATGACGTTACGATC
>CBKWFZ010000793.1:0-2444 GCA_966673785.1 uncultured bacterium | reverse complement strand
CTGCCTTCCTTTCCTTAATACCTAATGGCCTAAACTACCCCGAACATCCCGACCACGGCGGATGGGGCGGACGTTATGCGTTATATAAACCTGACTTCAGCAAGCAAAAAAAAGGCGGCTCCGGTGTTCCGCATGAACCCGAAACGAGGGAGATCTGGACAAATGCGTCAGATACGTATATCCCTTACGTTAATTCGCCTTACGGACGAGCCGTGAAGGCAGATACAGTTTCGGTTTCCGGAGATAAAGTGGGACTATGGCGGTGGCGCGACGATTTCCAGAACGACTTTGCTGCAAGAATGGACTGGTGTCTCAAGTCTTACGACGACGCCAATCATCCTCCCGTTCCTGTGTTGGGTCATGCTGCGCAGATGACAGTTAAATCGGGCGAGGGATTTGTTCTGGATGGCTCGCAATCCACCGATCCCGATGGAGACAATCTCAGTTTCATCTGGTTTCATTATCCGGAAGCCGGATCATGGCCCAACGTTATCAAGATCGGAACCGAGAACCTCGCGCGTCATTGGATCGTCGCACCCGAAGTAAAAAAAGCGGAAACCGCTCACTTCATTCTAAACGTCACCGATAAGGGGACACCCGCATTAACGAGGTACCAGCGTGTGCTTGTAACGATTCTGCCGAGGTAGTGACACCTACCACTGCGACTCAGTCACATTCCAACCAATGCCGGCCGGATCAATTATAACGGTATTGCAGAGTCGCATCGTGGCTTGCATACAATCCCTATCCATTTCTGATCGGAGCAATTGTTGTCTTGATGCAGAGGCCCGGCAACAGCCTTGAAGAAGGGTTGAGCCTACATCAGTCAGCGCCGCTGGTGTGGACGGCAGTCATCAGGCTATGTCCAAAGTCAGCTGAACCAGATATGCAGGTCATTGAAGATTGACGGATTGAATCATACCTTTTGTTGTTGCTGGAAGAATTCCACGCCACAGTCATTTATGAGATCAATTCTTTTTGGCGCGCTGCTGCTTGGATGTCTCGGTGTTTCCATGATCCTGTTTCCCGCATGTGAGGATGATCCTTTGTTTGCGCCGGATCCGCCTCCATACACCTGGAACCCCGGAACCTTGCACGCGGACTCTGTCAGTTACAGCGACAACGACTCGATTATGCTATGCGGCCATTACCAACCCAAAGCGCTTGTCATAACAGTAAAAGCATTTTGGATTTCGCTGACCGAAATACGGGCGGGTGCGGTTAAAGAGGAAAGGAAGTACTTGCTGCAGAAAGACGTGGTTTGGAATTTTGAACCCGACAACTACGCCGACACAGTAGTTATGGCCAGGCTGCAGGTCCGTCGCCTGATACCCGAATCAGATACAAAGTATTTATTCAATGTCCATCTCAATATTGTAGCTCCACCCGGATATCCCTCAGAAACAGTGCAGCTTGACTCAAACTCTCTGGAAGTAATAGCTACCGGAGGGGGATAGCGGAGGTGAGCGGTTGATGTGGCTGAAGTTGTAGAGTCGCTACCCCTGGACTTACGGACATGGTGAATAGTTCCTGAGATCAATTTGCTTAAAGCCTCCCTTTGTCCCATAACCTGCTATTTCCTCAAGATCAGTGTAGAAGGCGCGGTGGCCAGGGATTTTGTTTTTGTATAGACGAGGCGCTTCCACGATTGGAAACTTATCAACATCAGATCAGCATTCTCCGCTCGGCCCGCATCCAGTGCCTGAACGGGAAGGACGGCAATGTGATTAGGAGCCGATTGTTCGACGCGCCGGATCCTTTCTCTGAACGCATCGCTTATTCTTACCTGAGCGTCTGGCTCGAACACGAGGATTTGAGAACCGTTGTTGCGAATGAACCGTTCGGCGTAGTCCATCAAAAACTCATCATCGTCGTCGCTCACACTTAGAATTATCCGATCCGCTTTTCTAATCCCCTTGTCAATGAACACGCCCGTGGCAATCTTTGTCCTCGCCAGAATCGCCGAGGTTCTGTTGTCGAGCGCGGAATCGGTGATTGATGTGTCCCGGCCCGTCACATTGTCTATGAACTTGCCGGGGTGAAATACCCGGGTACTGAATCCAAGAATTTTTCCCAGCAGTGTTCCCTGGTATATGGACTTCCCAACGCCAACTAGCAGCAGGTCGAAATTCCCGTCATTGGCAACCTCTGCGATGTCATCCTCAATATCATCCGATGCCTTAAAAAGCGTGGCAACTTTTCTATTTAGAGATATTGATTCACTAACTACAGGTTTGAAACTTTCATTCTCATACTCATCCGCATTATACCGGTGGATGTCGCTGGCAGGCGAGAGGTGCATCGCTGTTATATCGACATTTGACGACTGATTCCTGGTGAACGTGTCTGCAAGCCGTAACAGTGATCGTCCGGTCTCAGGATTTCCGAATGAGATCAGTATCTTATATTTTACGCTATTGGCTGCCGTATCGCTATTGACGCCA
>CBKWFZ010000792.1:0-2445 GCA_966673785.1 uncultured bacterium | reverse complement strand
CTGAAAAAGTTGAAGCCGGTATAACCAATCACAACAACTTTCAAGACGGTCAGGATCGCGAAAACGAAGGCCTTCATTTCATGACCGCCACCTGACCCCCTTCGTTGTATGGTCCGTAAACTGCATCGCGGAATGACTTGTGAAGTCTGCGATCGAACGGAAAGATCTGTACAAACAGCACAGCCGTGAGCTCATTCTCCGGGTCAACCCAGAACAACGTGCTGGCGGCGCCGTCCCAGAAAAACTCCCCGACAGTACCGACGTTCTCTTCCGCCGACTGGGCAGCACGGAGTCGTACCGCGAAGTCAATTCCAAACCCGACCTGGCCTTTGCTCGGCAGCCACATGCGACTTGTTACACTGTCGGACAAATGGTTCGTCGCCATTAGTTTAACGGTTTCCGGTTTGAGAATTGTGGTGCCCTCGAAGCTTCCTTCGTTGGCCAGCATGCGTGCAAATTTCATGTAGTCATCGACGGTCGACGTCAGCCCAAATCCACCCGGCTTCAGTGGCCATGACTTTCCGTTAAATGCGTTGGCATCTTCATCCGGGATGCGCACGAGTTTCGAGTTTTCATCCTTTCGGTATAATGCCGCAAGCTTTTCAGGATTTCGTGTAACGTATGCGGTATTGCTCATTCCAAGCGGATCAAAAATGTTCTGCTGAATATATTCGTCGAATGGTTTTTTTGAAAGAAGCTCTACCAGGTAGGCCTGCACATCGACGCTGATACCATAAGCCCATTCTTCACCGGGCTGGAAGGCGAGCGGAATGCGGCTGAGCTTGCCTGCCATCTGCGCGAGCGTATTCTCTTTGTTCATCGCGTCGGCTTCGCGCACGAGCTCGCCCAGGTGAGGATGCTCCGCGCTGGCAAAACCCGCGGTATGCCGCGTGAGGTCGCGGATCGTGATCGGTCTTTTCAACGGTTCAAATATCATGTTACCGTTTTCGACGGTACCGGCAAACACTTTCATATCCGCGAACTCCGGCGCGTATTTGGAGAGCGGATCGTCAAGCTGGAATGCACCCTTTTCGTAAAGCTGCATCAGCGCGACGCCTGTAACGGGTTTTGTCATCGAAAAGATCCTGGTTACGGTGGTGCGGTCCATCCTGGTTCCGTCTTCAATGTCGGCCATGCCAAAGGCATTGAAATAGACTTCCTTTTCATTCTCCACGATCAGTGCAGACACCCCCGCCACGTATCCCGAGTCAACGAAAGCCTGGAGGGTTGAATCTATGCGCGTCCGCGCAGTCGCAGTGACAATTTTTCCTTCAGATTCCGGCACGTTTTCCGTAGTCCGGGATGTATTGCAGCTTGTCAGCGATGCCACGGAAATCAGAAGAACTATAGTGTTGTGTTTCAGCATGTTTGGTAGGGTTTGGTTATTGCCAAGTTAAAAAAGTCACGGTTTTATCGATTGCATTTTTGACCAGCGGGTATTGACATGGATCACCCGCGCTTATGTAAGGATGAGCCGGTTTAATTCCGATCGTATTAGTCGTAATTTTGAATTCGTGATAGAATGAAACTATGATTGTGCATCTCATCGATGGTACCTACGAACTTTATCGGCATTTCTATGGCCAGCGCTCGTTCAACAAAGGAAAGGACGCACCGATGGGTGCTGTAACCGGTTTACTGAACGGCATCCTGCAAATGATCGATGAAGGTGCAACGCACATCGGAGTTGCAACAGACCATGTCATTGAATCATTCCGGAATGAGCTATGGCCCGGGTACAAGACCGGTGTCGGTATAGACCGTGCGTTATATGCGCAATTTCATCCACTCGAAGATGCCCTTCGGCTGATGGGCGTGGTGGTTTGGCCTATGGTGGAGCTCGAAGCGGACGATGCCCTTGCGTCCGCCGCGCATCGCGCTGCCGCGGATTCAGCGGTGGACAAGGTGTGTATCTGGACGCCGGATAAAGATCTTGGCCAGTGTGTGCAGGGAACGCGCGTGGTTCAGATCGACCGCCGCGCCGGTATTATTCGCGACGAGGAAACCATCATGAAGAAATTCGGTGTTGCGCCGGCGTTGATACCTGACTTTCTCGCACTCGTCGGCGATTCCGCGGATGGTTATCCCGGAATAGCGGGCATTGGAAAGGTCGGTGCCGCGCGCCTGCTGAATGAGTACGGACCGATTGAACAGTTTCCTCCGGCAGTTTTGGGTAACCGGCGCGGCGATGCGCTTCTCTTTAAGCGACTGGCAACGCTTGACACCACGGCACCGCTATTTGACAGTGTCGGGCAGCTGCAATGGAACGGGCCGACGCAGGATTTTGCCAGATTTGTCGCGAAGGTCGGCGCTCCCCGTTTGCTGGAGCGGGCGGAAATGCTTGCAGCCCGAATAGCTTGAACAGATTGCCAAAGTTTGCCCGACTTACAAGAAGAAACTTTCATACCTTGCGCGGTGACCATCTTAAACGAACAATATGCCTGT
>CBKWFZ010000791.1:0-2447 GCA_966673785.1 uncultured bacterium | reverse complement strand
GTGGTGGAAGTGTTAGTGGAAAACTTTGGAATAACAAGGAGACGCCGATTCCCGTCCGGCAGCCTGCGGGTGGTGAGAAAGCCATGACGTTTTCAGGAAATGTCAAAGCAAAGCCGAGGGGTCCGTCAGCAGAAGCACGCAAGGCCGCAGCATTTCGCGGTCGCCATAAGCTTTTTGAGTTACAGCCTGGATTTCAGGATCAGGGAGAAGAATTTACCGGTCACCAGCGGCTTTCGCGGCTGAAGAAGAGCTATATTCAGAGCAAACTCGCCCATGAAAATTCGATCCGGAAGCGGCGGCCGGAAAAAGAGGCATACCTCGTCGAGGGACTGCAGGTCAAAGTGAAGCGGCGGGATTACGTTCGAAACAAGAATCTGCCGGAGAATGCAACGCTCAAATTACGACCGACGGATACCGATCGCGCGGTGGCACGACTGCAAGTAAAAGTAAAGCAATACAACTATGTACGGAATCCGAGCAGTGCCGCCGACGCGCTTAAAGTTCGCGAACCAGGAAAAGCATTTGCGAGGGCAAACAATTATCAGGGAAATATCCGGATGCAGAAATTCCGTTTCTTCGAAAAGAACCGTGAATTGCATCCCGACTCACGCTTCGTGAGGACGAACAAGAACAATGTGAAAGACGAAAGGGATGCTTTGACGAACTTTCGGCTGTGGTGGGCACGTTTATTTAAAAAGCAAGAGACACAGCCGGATCACTTGAAAGAGAAAGGCAAGAAGCCCAGGTATGATAAGGGTGAAGAGGGCATGTGGTATGATTGAGGAGATACTATGAAATGGAACAGTTTGCGGTCTCTGGAGCAGATCGACCAGTTAAAAATTGAATCAAAACAGGCACCGGTTCTGATATTCAAACACAGTTCACGTTGCAATATCAGCAGAACCACGCTCGACAGGCTGGAGCGGAACTGGAAGGAGGAGGAATTACCGGATGTCCGGTTGTATTTCCTCGATTTGCTTACCTACCGGAATATCAGCGACAGAATAGCCGCGGATTTTCAGGTCGACCACGAGTCGCCACAAGTCATGATCATCCGCGACGAGAAGGCAACATATGATGAGTCTCATTTCGGTATTGACTATAACCGTATTCGTGACGTCATCAGAAATTAAAGATGACTTCCTGTCTGATTGAGTCGGACAGACTCAGCGCAACGGGACAGGTGAGTGCTGCGCGTTTAAGTTTTTCTTTCTGGACGTCCGTGGCATCCAAATTATGATGGGTGAATGTGATGCGTATTTCCGCGATTCGTCGTGGATTTGCGGCCATTACCTTCACCACTTCAGATGTCAGGCCGGTAAGGTTGATTTTTTCCCTTTCTGCCAGGATACCCATCAGGGTCATCATGCAACTGTTGAGGGAGGCGCAGGTGAGATCGGTGGGACTGAAAGCTTCACCTTTCCCGTTATTATCGGGCGGAGCGTCAGTGACTACCTTGTTTCCGGAACGCAAATGGGATACTTCAGTTCTTAACTGGCCCAGGTAGACGCCGGTCATCGTAACCATATTGAATAAGATTTGTTAAAAAATTTGAGTTCCTTGTCAGAAAACATAAATTTATCGAGACAATATCAGCAATGCGCCGCATAAATACGTTTTTAGGAGTTTTTTTTGTGGGTTTTGTAGGGACGATTGGCGGACTTGCTCAAACGCAGGACAGCTACGAATATCAGTCGGAGTTCACTTGGGGAATTAACAAGAACACGTCCGGGGGGCTTATCGGAGGTATTGTTTTTAAAAAAGCCAGGAAAATCAATGAAAGGGTTTTCGAGACCTATGGGCTTGAGTTGATGAACGTGAAGCATCCGCAGGAGCGGCGCAGACCCTCCGCCAGCGGGAACTCGTTCATCTTTGGAAAAATGAACTACCTCTATGCGGTTCGTCTTCAGTACGGACGCGATCTCCTGCTTTTCAAGAAGGCGCCACAGCAGGGTGTAGAGATTAAGGGCGTTTTCGCTGCTGGCCCATCGCTCGGCGTCGTTGCACCTTACTTCGTTGAATACAAACCGCGCGATAACACGTATACCGTCCGCGGACAATACAATAACGAGATTGCCTTCGGGGATATCGTCGGAACCGGACGACTTTTTGAAGGCATTGGCGATTCAAGAATTGTTCCAGGCGCCAATATAAAGGCCGCTATCAACTTTGAACTTGGCACTGTAAAAAGCCAGGTTACCGGTTTTGAAGCCGGCTTCCTGCTTGACGCCTATACGAAAACTATCGAATTAATGTCTGCCACGAGGAATTATTCCGTATTCCCCACTGTTTACATAACATTGTTCTACGGTTCGCGAAAGTAGCGTAAAAAATTTTCGTCTGAATTGTGACCTTTTTTTACCTTTGGCATTCTAAGTGAAGAAAATACTAGACCTATGCAACCTAAAAAGTCAGAACGTGCAGATTTAACCAGGAAATCCTTCCTA
>CBKWFZ010000790.1:0-2448 GCA_966673785.1 uncultured bacterium | reverse complement strand
CTCCCATCACGATACCTATAAGGGTAATACCTTCAGCGCGAACGGGGCCGGCGTAGCTGTCATGTACACCAACAATGTAGAGATGTACGACAACCGGTTCGAGAACAACTGGGGCGCAGCGGCTTACGGCCTGCTTCTGAAAGACATCTCCGATTCATATATCGAGGGAAATGAGTTTTACAAAAACACAGTGGGGATTCTTATGGAAGGCACCAATCGCGGTAACTTTGCAAAGAATACGTTCCGTGCAAACGGCTGGGCAATCAAACTGCAGGCGAACTGCGAGAGCAATTCTTTCACTGGCAACAACTTTTCAGGAAATTCATTTGACGTAGTGACCAACGGCACCCTGGTTCTGAATGCATTCCAGCGAAATTACTGGGACAAGTACCAGGGATATGATCTGAACAAGGATGGAACAGGCGACGTTCCGTTTCGTCCGGTCAGCATGTACGCAATGGTAATCGACAGGATTCCTGAGTCGGTGCTGCTCTGGCGAAGCTTTCTTGTGTTCCTTCTTGACAAAACTGAACGCGTGGTCCCTGCCGTGATTCCTGAGAATCTAAAAGATGACTACCCCAAAATGAATCCGTATGATTTCAATAGAAAAGGTTAGCAAATATTTCGGCCGGCTTAAGGCGCTGGATGAAGTATCCATTCGCATGGACCAGGGCAAGTCGTATGCACTGATCGGTCCGAACAGTTCCGGCAAGACAACCCTGATCAAATCGATACTCGGCATGGTGATCCCGTCCTCGGGTGAAATACTTGTTGATGGAATCAATATCCGGAATCAATGGGATTACAGGGAAAGGATCGGATACATGCCACAGATCGGCAGGTATCCTGACAATATGCGGATCGGTCAGGTAATGGACATGATGAAGAACATCCGGAAAGACGTCCCGCAAATGGACGAAGAGCTTATCGGGACATTCCGGCTTCAGGAAATTTTCGACAAAAGGATGCATACATTGTCGGGAGGCACGCGTCAGAAGGTAAGCGCAGCATTGGCATTCCTGTTCAATCCGAGTATCCTGATACTTGACGAGCCGACTGCCGGACTTGATCCTGTAGCGGTTGAGCTGCTTAAGTCAAAGATACTTAAGGAAAAAGAGAACGGTAAGCTGATTATCATCACATCGCACGTGATGAGCGATCTTGACGAGCTCTCTACCGATCTCGTCTATCTTTTTGAAGGAAAGGTTCGTTATTCCGACAAGATCGACGAACTGAAAAGCATCACCGGTGAACAACGTCTCGGCCGCGCGATCGCGAAAATGATCTCATCAAGATCCTTTCACCACGAAGCTCAACTGATATGACACGCATTATAAAATACGTCTTCTACGACATCCTCAGAACACGGTTCATTATTCTCTACACGGCATTTCTGCTTCTTTCAACCGTTGCCCTTTTTCAATTGGATACAGACAGCTCCCGTGTGATACTGAGCCTGATGAATATCGTATTGATCGTTGTTCCGCTCATCAGCATCGTATTCGGAACAATTCATTTTTATAATTCATATGAATTTATTGAATTACTGGTGGCTCAGCCTGTCAACAGAAGGTCGATATTCCTCAGCGAGTATCTTGCTGTCGCGCTGTCGATGAGCTTTGCGTTCCTTGGCGGAGTTGGTGTTCCCGCTCTGATATACGGCGCGAGCTCAAATGTAGCCACCCTGCTCGTAGTCGGTGTCCTGCTCACCCTTGTCTTCGTATCATTCGCATTCCTGGCTTCTGTGATCACGCGCGACAAGGCAAAGGCGATCGGAATCGCGTTGCTGTTCTGGTTCTACTTTTCGCTGATCTATGACGGTCTGATTCTCTGGATCATCTATACCTTCAGCGACTATCCGCTTCAAGGTGCGACGCTCGTACTGGTTTCATTAAATCCGGTAGACCTGGCAAGGATTGCGCTGCTCCTCCAGCTCGATATCTCTGCACTGATGGGATATACGGGAGCATTTTACCGCGATTTCTTTGGAAGCAATCTGGGAATACTATCGACGATAGGCGCACTGCTGATCTGGATTACCGTTCCCGTATGGGGAGCGTTGCGCATATTCTCGAAAAAAGATCTCTGAGTATTCAGAACAGTATCTTGTGACCTTCAAGCTGCAACTTTCCTTCCTTTTCCATTTTCTTGACCGTTCTGATTACAGTCTCGACCCTTAATCCGGTCATATCAGCAATTTGCTGTCGTGTAAAAGGAACGATCATCCTTTCCGGTGTGTCCTTCCTTTTCATTTTTGATTTGAAATACTTCAAAACGGTGCTGATCCGGTGCTCAGGGTCATAAGATGACACTTCAGTAAGAATCATCGACTTATACTGCAGGCGCTTGCACAGCACCTGGTCCAGGTTAAGATGTATGTCAAAGTTCTCGCGCAGCAGCTGAAGAAATTCCGGTCGTGCCATTTTCCAGACCTTCCCGGTCTCAACC
>CBKWFZ010000789.1:0-2454 GCA_966673785.1 uncultured bacterium | reverse complement strand
GGTATTCATCAAGGTTCGCCGAAATGCCTGATTCATCCTCGGATACAACAGGTGTGGCGGTATCATGCGCTAATGAAAGTGTGACATTGAACGGATCGTAGTCATTGATTTTTCCGGTGAGCTCAAGCGGTTTTTGGTCCTTATCGAGAAGCGAGATCCAGGCGTTGTCGCCACTCAGACTTCGGGAGAAGGTGAGCACGTCCTGCGTCGGGGCGGTTCCGTTTATGGAAACCTGCGATACGTTCAGAAATGCCTGAGTAACGGTGATCTTTCCCTGCAGGGCGGCGTTTGAGAAAAGCGTGATTGTTGTGTTGATCTTCCCGTTTGTCTCCGGTTCCTCAGGTCCGCATTGAACAAAAAACAGGAATACGGAACATGCTGCGAGGTTTTTCGTCAGCAGAACTAGCTTGCTGGTCTTCATACGCTTCCGGTTTTGAAAATACGAGTGATGATTTGAATATGATAATATAAAAATGTTGCCACCATGAATTTGTTGTGAACGGTACGTGGAAATAACAAGAGAGCGGAGCGGACGGTTTACCGATCTGTTCTTTTTTGTCAATGCGACACATCGACAAGTCAGTCCACGACCATCACGCTCAAGTCAGCAGGCAGCTATAGGATCGATCTGTGCGCCTTTCCCGCGCTGCTTCGGAAGATGGCCGAATTGGCCGGGCGCGCAGGTGAAGCCGTAAAGGAGGATTGTCGTTATTTTTCCTATAATGGATTAACGGTGTTTTCGCCGCAAATTGTGGGTAACTACCTGTTGTGTTTTTTGCCCCAAACGGCCATCGCGTCGAGAATCGGCTGGAGCTCGCGGCCCTTCTTTGTCAGGCTGTACTCAACGTGAGGAGGAACAACCGGATGGACTTTTCTTGAGATCAGGTTGTCACCTTCGAGTTGCCGCAAATGCTGTATCAGCATCTTTTCAGTGATCTGCGGTATGCTCTTGAGAATTTCACTGTATCGTTTTTCACCACTCAGCAGCTGGAACAGGATGATCGGCTTCCAACGTCCGCCAATCTTATCGATGGTGAACGTAACCGGGCACCGCGTAAAAATCTGCAGTTTGTTCGCATTATTGGTTGAAGCCTGTTTGATTGCCATACATACTTTTTAGTAGGTACTTGTATAAAAGTAAGTACAACAATAGTTTTGTGCTCTCACTAAAACAAATGCACGTATGAAGTATGTAATCACAGGATCTTTGGGGCACATTAGCAAACCCCTGGCAAAACGATTGGTTGCCGCAGGGCATGAAGTTGATATCATTACGCGTGATCCCGAAAAGGCAGGCGCGATCCGCGAGCTTGGCGCGAAACCGCGTGTCGGATCGGTTGATGATGTAGCATTTTTAAAGGAAGCTTTCGCTGGCGCCGACGCTGTGTATACGATGATTCCTCCGCATTTCGGAGCGTCTGACTGGAAGCAGTACATCGCATCGATAGGGAAAAACTATGCCGATGCATTGCGCGGAAGCGGTGTGCATCACGTGGTAAACCTGAGCAGCATAGGAGCAGACCAGTCAAAGGGTTGTGGCCCGGTCTCTGGCCTCTATTACGTTGAGAAGGCACTGAGTGAAGTTGATGGCGTTAACGTCCTGCATCTGAGACCGGGATTTTTCTATTACAACTTCCTGAGTAATATCGCCATGGTGCAGAATATGGGAATAATCGGTGGAAACTACGGGCAAGGCACACGATTGGTGCTCGCCGATCCCAGTGACATTGCGGAGGCCGCGGCCAATGCTCTCCTTGGCCTTTCGTTCAAATCAAACGACGTCCTTTATGTTGCAAGCGACGAAAAGAGCGTTGACGAAGTTGCGTCGGTTCTGGGAACAGCGATCGGGAAGCCAGAATTGAAATGGGTTGATTTCACCGATGACCAGACGCGTGAGGCGATGATACAGGCGGGCCTGCCCGCCGAAGTCGCAGCAAACTATACGGAAATGGGTGCCGCCCTCCGCGAAGGGCGAATGTCGGCGGACTACTTTGCAAAAGGTGTCAAACCGCAGGGTAAGGTGAAGCTTAACGAGTTTTCAAAAACGTTTGCTCAGGTATACAATCAAAACGCAACCGCCAAAGCATAGGCACAGCAAGATTCGGAAACGCAATGCGAAGTGACGGTGAATAGCCGGGACGCCAATACCGTAGCAAATTTTCTTAGCTGGCCATGTCACGGTCTCGACGAGCGGCGCGCTTTCCGGAATTGCCAGGGTGGAACCGGATGTGGCATCTTCCAAAGTCCTGCACGTTCCGCCCTGGCTTTCTTTTCAAGCGCAGACCATTCAGCCTTCTTGTCATATTCCCGGTAGTGCCACGCAAGTCCCGACCTTAGCATTGCTTCATTTACATTGGTTCCATTTACACTGACCAGGCCAACCGTTCGCTTATAACGGTCACGGCTCGTGACGATGACTTCCACGCGCTGATGCATCGTGATCGACGCGAGGTA
>CBKWFZ010000788.1:0-2457 GCA_966673785.1 uncultured bacterium | reverse complement strand
TAAAATCGATTTCGGGAATCCGGGGAACGATCGGCGGGAAGTCCGGCGATAACCTTACTCCTGTTGATGTTGTAAAATTTGCCGCAGCTTATGGTGTCTGGCTTAAAAAGGACCAGCCGTCTGCGAAGGTTGTCATAGGTCGCGATGCCCGCGTTTCGGGCGACATGGTTAGTTCGCTGGTCGCCGCTACTTTGCAGAGCGTTGGAATTGATGTAATCGACCTCGGCCTGTCTACTACCCCTACCGTTGAAATTGCCGTTCCGCTTGAACAAGCCGGCGGCGGCATCATCCTTACTGCAAGCCACAACCCGGGTCAATGGAACGCGCTTAAATTACTGAACCATAAAGGTGAATTTATTTCGGAACGCGACGGACAGGAAATTCTTGTCCTTGCCGAAAGCAACGAGATTGAATTCGCTCAGGTCAACAAACTCGGTAAGTATGAGCGCAAAGATGGCTACCTTCAAAAGCATATTGAAATGGTTCTGGCTCTTCCCTTGGTGGATGTACAGGCTGTTCGCGCGCGTGGTTTCCGGGTGGTTGTCGATGCCGTTAATTCGACGGGTGGGATTGCCGTACCCATGTTGCTTAAATCAATGGGCGTTATGGTAAAAGAGGTTCACTGTGAACCAACTGGCCATTTTGCGCACAATCCCGAGCCTTTGCCGGAAAATCTTACGGATATCTGTCGTGAAATTCAAAAAGGTAAGTATGACCTCGGAATTGTGGTCGATCCTGATGTAGATCGCCTGGCGCTGATCTGTGAAGATGGATCTCATTTTGGCGAAGAGTACACCCTTGTTGCAGTGGCTGACTACGTGCTCAGCGCGAAACCCGGAAACACGGTTTCCAATTTGTCGAGTACAAGAGCGCTTCGCGACGTCACTGAAAAGGCGGGCGGTCAATACTTTGCTTCGGCTGTTGGGGAGGTCAATGTGGTGAATATGATGAAGGAGCAAAATGCGGTCATTGGTGGTGAAGGCAACGGTGGCGTCATTCTGCCCGATCTTCATTATGGTCGTGATGCTCTTGTCGGAATAGCGCTATTCCTGACGCACCTGGCAAAAACCAATCTCACTGCGCTACGGTTACGCTCCCGTTATCCGGCGTATTATATTTCGAAAAACAAGATCGAGCTGACGCGCGAGATCAACGTCGATAAAGTGCTTGACGCGGTAAAGAAGAAATACAAGAAACAGCCGATCAACACCATTGATGGGGTCCGCATTGAGTTTGGAACGGAATGGGTGCATCTTCGCAAGTCGAACACCGAACCCATCATACGCATTTATGCCGAATCGGATATGGAAGTGAAGGCCGACAATCTCGCCAAGAAGATCATTTCTGATATCAAGGAAATCATTGCGGAAAAGGCGCTGGCGGGCTGATCCCGGCCTGTGACTGTAATTGTGCTTTCTGATAGCGGAATTCGTGTTACCTTTGCAGCGGATACATTAACCTACTCATGAGAGTCTATCTTGACAACGCGGCGACTACCCCGCTTGATCCTGAGGTATTTGAAGCGATGAAACCCTTCATGCTCGAGGATTTTGGCAACCCGTCCTCAACCCACGCCCACGGTCGGAAAGTGCGAGCCGCGATTGAGTCTGCACGTAAGAAGATTGCCGAATTACTTAATTGTACGCCCGGGGAGGTTATTTTTACCTCGGGAGGCACCGAGGCTGACAACGCCCTTATTAACAGTGCGATCCGCACGTATGGCATTCGCCATGTCATATCGTCACCTATTGAACATCACGCTGTTGAACAAACACTCGCCGGGCTTGCTTCCGGAGATTCGATCACGCTGCATTTTGTCGACCTGGATGAAAAAGGCCACATCGACCTCGATCATCTTGACCGGCTGTTGAAGCAGCATCCCGGTGCCCTGGTTTCGCTCATGCATGCCAACAATGAAATTGGCAACCTGCTCGACATTGCGGTCGTCGGAGAATTGTGTGAGCGCCATAACGCGTACTTTCATTCCGACACTGTTCAGACAATCGGACATTACCGGCACGATTTGAAACAACTGAAAGTCCATGGGATCACCGCAGCAGCGCATAAGTTTCACGGACCTAAAGGAATCGGATTTATGTACGTTCGCAAAGACCGAAAGGTGCAGCCTTTCATACTGGGAGGAGCGCAGGAACGTAACATGCGTGGCGGGACCGAAAATGTCTACGGAATTATTGGACTCGCGAAGGCTCTTGAGATCGCTTATCGCGACATGGATGAACACAAGCGCTATATCAGCGAACTCAAACAGCGGATGATCGAACGCCTGAAGACACATATACCGGGCGTGTCCTTTCATGGCGACTGCGCGAACACGCAACGCAGTCTTTACACTGTCCTCAATGTGTGTCTGCCGGAATCAGATGAGAACCAGATGCTCCTGTTCAATCTCGACCTTCACGGTATTTCGGCTTCCGGTGGAAGCGCGTGCTCAAGCGC
>CBKWFZ010000787.1:0-2465 GCA_966673785.1 uncultured bacterium | reverse complement strand
CCTACGCAAGCAGATGCGCAAATTGCCGAAGACAAGTGCAAATTTCTTGGAAATGTTATCAGCAGCAGTGTACCGGCGGACTTCACACAATACTGGAACCAGGTTACGCCCGAGAATGGCGGCAAATGGCAATCGCTTGAGCCTACACAGGATGCATACAACTGGAATGAAATGGACATTGCCTACAATTTCGCCGTTTCTAACGAATTTCCATTCAAGCACCATACTTTCGTCTGGGGTAATCAGCAACCGGCATGGATTGAGACGCTTTCTGCTGAAGACCAGCTTGCGGAGATTGAAGAAATGATGGAACTGGTCTGTGATCGTTATCCCGAGATGGCGTTCATAGACGTAGTCAATGAACCGATTAACGATCCGCCGGATGGCCCGGGGGATGGAAATTATATCGACGCCCTTGGCGGAGCCGGAACCACAGGGTGGGATTGGGTGATCAAATCGTTCGAGCTTGCTCGTGGATATTGCCCCGATGCCAAATTGCTTCTCAATGAATACGGCATCATTAACGACAACACACGGACCACACAATACCTCGCAATTATCAACCTGCTGAAAGACCGCGGTCTTATTGACGGAATCGGCGTGCAGGGACACCGTTTCGAATTGGAGAACGCAACGGTAGCGACCCTTGAATCGAATCTCGACAGACTCGGCGCAACGGGAATTCCGGTGTACATCTCTGAGTTCGATGTGGGAAACATCGGTAATACGGGAACACCCAATGATAACCAGCAGTTGGAGATCTATAAGCGCGTCTTCCCGGTGCTCTGGAATCACACTGCCGTTCAGGGAATCACCCTTTGGGGATATCGTGAGAACCAGACCTGGCAATCAACGGCATTTTTGAAAAGAAGCAACAACACGGAGCGCCCGGCGCTCGCCTGGCTGAAAGAATATGTCCCGGAAACGTATGGCGGTACTTTCTGCTATCCCGTCACTTCCGTTGATAAAGAGGATTCAGAATTTTCTGTTTATCCGAACCCTTCACCTGACGGGTTAATCACGATAACGGTACCGGCAGGCGCGCGCGAAGTATCGGTACGTGACCTTAAAGGCGCAACGCTCGGAACAATCGGAAGTGATTTTGCAGAGGCGACTCAGATTTCGTGGTCAGCTCCCAAAGGCATTTATGTGCTTCAGTTGAAGAAACGCGACACTACCGTCACACGCAAGCTTGTGATCAACTAGCGTCGCGCTCCGGTTTATTGGCGTTTATAGTCGCCGTTGACTAAGCGAAGGATACCAAGTGGATTTGCAGCTTTCAGTTCTTCCGGTAGCAGTTCATCCGGAAAGGCCTGGTAACATACAGGGCGGCAGAATCGCTTTATAGCAAGGGTACCGACGGATGTCGTGCGGCTATCCGATGTGGCCGGATAAGGTCCGCCATGCACCATCGCATGACATACTTCCACTCCGGTAGGATAACCGTTGATCAGCAATCTGCCCGCCTTCTGTTCGAGAATATCGAGAAGCTCGCGGTACTCCGTCAGGTCCTGCTCCGTGCCATGCACCGTTGCAGTCAGGTGTCCCGACAGCTTTTCTGCTATCTGCAGCAACTGCGACCGGTCTGTGGCGCCTACCGCCAGCGTTGAAGGACCGAAGACTTCCTGCTCGAGGGTTTTGTCGTTCAGGAAATCCGATCCGCCGACTTCGAGGAAAGCAGCGCCTCCGAGGCAGCCGTTGCCCTGTGCGGAACCCTTTGCACGTACACGAACCGTTTTATTTTGTGCAAGGCGATCGAGGCCTTCTTCGTAGCTGCTTTGGATACGGCTGTTGAGCATAACGCCCGGTGCAATGCCACTGATGGCATCAGCGAATTGTGTCCTGAAGGTTTCCGCGGAAGAAGACTCCTCATGGATCACGAGACCCGGATTAGTACAAAACTGTCCGGTTCCAAGCGTCACCGAAGCTGCGAGGTCGCGGACAATGGCGTCCCGGCGTTCCTTCATCGCGCCCGGCAGTATAAAGACGGGATTTGTGCTTCCCATTTCGGCGTATACCGGTATCGGTACATCGCGTCTTGATGCCTCGTCAAAAAGTGCTTTTCCCCCGCGAAAGGAACCGGTAAATCCGATTGCCCGGATGCCCGCATGTCGCACAAGCGCAAGGCCGACACGGGTGGTGTGACCATGTAGGAGGGAGAACGTACCTTCCGGCATGTTGCTCTTGCCCACCGCGCGTTGTATCGCCATACCCACAAGCTCACTGGTGCCGGGGTGGGAGGGATGCGCTTTCACCACCACGGTACATCCGGCAGCGAGTGCCGACGCCGTGTCGCCTCCGGCAACGGAAAATGCAAATGGAAAATTGCTCGCTCCGAATACGCCGACCGGGCCCAGGGGCCGCAACATGCTGCGTATGTCTGCGCGCGGTAACGGCTTTCGCTCGGGATCGGCGAGGTCGATCCGGGCATCCACCCAGGAACCTTCGCGGATCAGTTCAGCAAA
>CBKWFZ010000786.1:0-2466 GCA_966673785.1 uncultured bacterium | reverse complement strand
ATTGCCCTGACAGGCTTTCTGTCATGCCGGCGCCCCATACCGGCGACAACTCATTCACGGGTGTGGCATCACTGAACGCCTGAATTGCTTTCGCGTTCGTAGCACACGCAGATTCCGTCGACGAATTAAAAAACTTTGCTGTGCCAAATTCCATCTGGGCCATCAGGGCGAGTGCCCGTGGATTGGATGGATTCAATTCAAGTGCTTTCCCGAACGCCTGCATTGCCGCGGGGGCATGAACCGGCCCTCTCGCCTGCGGGTCTACTGTAACCCTCAGCATGGAGATAAAGCCTTCAAGCGCATAAAGCTCCGATTCGTCGGAACGCAGCGCTTTCGCTTTCGAAACATGCTCAGCCGCAACGTCGAGGAATGCGTCCTTCCTTGCACCGTCTTTTTCAAAGTTTGCCATCATGACATTACCGTAAGCAATATAATACAATGGTTCCCATTTCTCTTTTTCGACGCCGGCGATCCTGACGAAACCGTTAACGGCCTCCTGAAACTGCGCGATTTCACGCGCTTCATAAATCATTTTGATGTTCTTTTTCATTAACTCGATGTACTTGCCGTCATTCGCGGACAGAAGGAACGTTCCGCACATAAAGAAGATTGTAACCACGATTGCTCTTGTTTTCATAATAATTGGGTTTAATTGATTTTAAAGAGTGGGCAACTGATTAACGCTTTTGTCCTTTGAAAGCGTCAGAAACACACCGACGAACATGAACCTGGGAGCTGCCTGGCGTATAGGCCGTCCATTATACAGACCGTTTCCGTCAGGTGTCGTGCTGTATTCGTAGCCGAAGATGTTATCCCGGCCCGTAATGTTCGTGCAGGAGAGAAAAACGATCAGGTCTGGCCGCGGCAGGTAGCTCCAGCTCACGCTGAGGTCATGGTACGCCGGTGTGCGCGATCCGTTGAACCGCTCCTGATTCGGGTTATTGTAAGGCCTTCCGCTGGCGAATGAGTACGTGGCGGAAGCCTGGCTATGCAAGACGGTGATGAAGTATTTTGCCACCAGCGAAACGTTATGCGCCGAAGCGAATGACGGCGTCGCGCTTGACGGGAAGTCGAGATAATCACGCCGTGTGTCCAGAAATGAATACGATGCCCAATAATCGAGATTGCGGACGGACCGGTTGTCCCGCCAGAAAAATTCAACACCGCGGGCGTATCCGTTGCCGTTGTTTGACAGCGCGCCTGAATACGGAAACTTGACGAGATCCGCATACCGCTTGTAATATCCTTCGACGCGTATGGTTCTGTTGTTTTCAATGCGCTGGTAGTTCAGGATAAAGTGCTCGGCCTTCTCACTGCCGAGTGCGGGGTCCAGCTTCAGGAAGTCGTTCTTCGGCGTCTGACGAAACTTCCCATAGGCAAACGAAAACTGTCCCGATTGCCCGGTCCTGAAAGCCAGCGAGACCCGTGGATCAAGACCGATACTTGAAGTGAGACTGTTATACTCCACTCTTGCACCGAGGCGGGAGACAAAACGGTTGCTGAGATAAATATCGGTTTCGGTAAATGCCGCGGAAATCCACTCCTGAAACTCTGCGGAAGAAGACGGACCTGCATCGAGGTTTGCGCTTTCGCTGAAGTTTCGTTGCAGGATCTCGACGCCGGTCTTATTCTCGACGCCTCTTGACAGGGAGCCTTCGGCAACGCCCTTAGCGTGCACCGCGTATTCAAGGCGGTTAACATTTCCCGCGTCGAGGCCTATGTCGTCGTTTACGGCGGTGTAGGCGACTCCTCCACGCAGCACCCATGTATCATTGAGTTCGGTCTTGTAAGAGCCGTTCACATAGCGGTAGTCATTTGCCAGTTCGTAAAGCGATCGTTTGTCCGGGTCATCAATGTCATGCCGATACAGGGAGAACGAGGCGTTGTTGAAATTTCCGTAGAGTTTGAACATCCCTTTATCTCCAACCTTTTGCCGGAAAGCCGCAACGCCCTCGATAGATGCAGGCGGTGTGATCCAGTCAATCTCCTGATTGATGAGCTTGAAATAGGGACGAATATTGGTGTACTGGATCTTTCCGGCAGCCGACCCGTTTTCCCAGGCCTGGGTATGCGCTACGTCGGCCCCGACTGAAAGCAGACCGATATCGGTGCGTGTGGTACCGGATTCGTCTTTTGAATCGAGGACGAGCGCAGAAGACAAAGCCTGTCCGAATTCCGCCGAATAGCCTCCGGTACTGAAGCTCGTTCCTTTGAACATAAAGGGCAGGAAGCGTCCGCGCGAGGGCGTGTTCGGCGCGGCTGCCCCGTAAGCTTCAAACACGGAGAGCCCGTCAATGAACGTCCTTGTCTCCGAACCGTCTCCGCCGCGAACGAACAATCTGCCTGTTTCTCCCACCTTTTGAGTACCAGGAAGGGTATTCAGGGCTCCGGCGATATCGGCCGTGGCTCCTGCCGTCGTCGCGATATCAACAGGGCGGAAAACGGTCCGGCGGGAAGCGTCACCAG
>CBKWFZ010000785.1:0-2469 GCA_966673785.1 uncultured bacterium | reverse complement strand
TAATTGCCTTCCTTAACGGTCTTCCAATTGTTCTCAGCCAGAATATACGGACGAATGTTCATGTCGATTCAATTTGAATGAGGATCAATATTAATGAAAATACCAATCACAAAAACATGAAACGCGCATCCGTCACGCGGTGGATCCCTGACAACTTGATCCCGCTCCTGCGGTGCATGCGTAACAATGTTCACCAACAACGATACGTCTGGCTTCAAGCCGGGCCAGGTCAAAATCACGTACGTGCTGCGAGGCCTCCGGCGCTGTCTTCAGCCCGAGCATCTGGTTAAAGTCGCAGTCGTAGAGGTTGCCTTCCCAGTCGACAGAAATCGTATTGCGGCACATAACGCCCTCGACGGCCAACGGATTAAAGGCGAGTACAAGTTTTTCCATGTACTCCTCGTAGTTACCTGAACTGATGAGATAGTCGAGAAAACGACTGATGGGAATGTTCGTTATGGTGAACAGACGATTAAAAACTATTCCGTAATGATCGAAGAGTTGCTGCTTAAATGTTTGTTCAAGTTCCGACTGATCCGCCGGCAGGAATGCACCGGATGGATTGTAGACAAGGTCGAGGATGAGACCGGAGTCCTTGTTACCGTAACCGGCATTGTTAAGACGTTTAAGGGCCTCGATTGATTTCATAAAGACACCGTCACCACGCTGGCGATCTGTTTTGTCGGGCTGATAAAACGGAAGGGATGAACAAACCCGCACATTGTGCATGCGAAAAAAATCCGGAAGATCATGGTACTTCGGATTCGCCAGCATGATCGTCAGGTTTGAACGAACGATGATCTCCTTAAGTCCTGCTTGCGAAGCACGTTCTACAAACCACCTGAAATGCGGATTCATCTCCGGTGCACCGCCCGTGACATCAAGCGTCGGAATATGGTGCTTGCTGAGAACTTCAAGACAATACTCCATTGTCTCCGGCGTCATCACTTCCACCCTGTCGGGGCCAGCGTCGACATGACAGTGTTTGCAAACCTGATTGCACATATACCCCACGTTAACCTGAAAGATCTCTATCGACGACGGCGTCAGGGGAAAGAAGCCTGCCGACTTCAGCTTGTTCTCGAAACGCGGCAGCTCGCCAGCATCGAATACGCCGTGTTCCAGCACTTCAATCTGCTTTTCCTTTGAAGCGAAATCATGCCCGCGTGCGTGAAGTGATTTTATCATGGAGCTACATCGAGATTTTCTTCGCCTTGTTCATCATCTGCACGCCGTGTACCAGGGACGACCCGCCGCGGATCGCTGCCGCAACGTGTATAGCCTCCATCATTCCCTGCTCGCTGACACCGCGCTGCAGCGTATCCTGCGTATATGCATCGATACAGTAAGGACACTGAATCGTATGCGCGACGGCAAGCGCGATCAGCGACTTCTCGCGAGCGGTTAATGCCCCTTCACGAAAAACGTCGCCATACCAGTCGAAAAATTTCGCAGCGAGATTCTCCTGCCACTCACCGATGTTCGCAAATTTCTTTAGGTCAGCTGGATTGTAATAGGTCTGTTCCATAATGGTGTGTTTCCTGAAAAATAAAAAAGAACGGGCCAGCGATCAACCTGACCGTTTCAAAAACCAACCAATGTCGCCTATTCTAGTCTTCGGGTACGCCGATTCGGTATATCTTTCCTTTTCTGACCTTGAGCCTGTCATCCCGCAACCATGGATTATGACGTTTCAGAAGCTTATAATTAGTCCCGTTCGCTTGCGCGAAGGAAATAAGGTCGTCGACGTCGCGATCCACTTCAACATAACGAAGGGGTTCCTCCCTGTACAGGTGGGCAGGATTGATACGAAATCCATATTTCCGCGGATTTTCAATGATCTCCTTTATTGCAATGATGCGAAAAACGTATCGTGACGTTTCGTCGTTGAGATACAGATCGTAATAAGAATCGACCTTCTGATTATCAAGCGCCCGTTGCATTCCGGCCATGCCGCGGTTGTATGATGCCGCTACAAGTGCCCAGTCGCCAAATTTATCGTAAGCCTTGCGTAGATACTTGCAGGCCGCCTCGGTTGCTTTGAGTGGATCGTATCGTTCATCAACAAACTTGTTTATCTCGAGACCAAGCTCGGACCCGGAAGAGTCGAGAATCTGCCAGAAGCCCACCGCGTCCTTGGGTGAGACAACGTTCATGAGATTGCTTTCAATGAGAGGCAGATATTTAAAGTCATCCGGGATCTCGTGTTTTCTCAGTATCTCCTGCATTTGCGGCAACCACCGGTGCGCCCGCTTGATCAGGAAGATCGTGTTGCTGTGCAGATAACAGTTTATCTGTAGCTCTTTGTCGAGTCGCTCCCGTACGTCAGGTATATTAAGCGGAACCGCCTTTCCTGCGAACATAATTCCTTCCGGTATATCGAATGAAACGGCGGGCGTTGCGCTCCACGCGTCCTCACCATATGATACTGCGAGCACCCCATCGTCGGAGATAGAACTTTCCGCGTAC
>CBKWFZ010000784.1:0-2475 GCA_966673785.1 uncultured bacterium | reverse complement strand
GATTCAAGGCCCGGGTAATACCATTCTCTACAACAAGTCTTACGATATCGTCGAGGACGCTGCTATGGCGGCCGAACAAGGGAAGGAAATACTTGCGGCGAAATCCGTCGAACCCGGAAAATATGATCTGATACTTGAGCCCTCTCATCTTTGGCTGACGATTCATGAATCAGTAGGCCATCCGTTAGAGCTCGATCGCGTACTCGGCTTCGAAGCCAATTTCGCGGGTACAAGCTTCGCGACACTGGACAAGTGGAAATCGAAAAACTTTAATTATGGCAGCAAACAGGTCACGCTGTTTGCCGACAAGATACAACAGGGTTCTCTCGGAGCCGTGGGCTTCGACGATGAAGGAGTGAAGACAAAGCAGTGGGACCTTGTTAAGGACGGTATCCTGGTTAACTATCAGGCGATTCGTGATCAGGCGCATATCATCGGCGAGAAGGAATCGCATGGATGTTGTTATGCCGATAACTGGAACAACGTACAATTCCAGCGCATGCCAAACGTCTCGCTCGCCCCGGGAAAAGACAGACTCACACCTGAGCAGCTGATCGGAAACGTCGACAAAGGAATATACATCGTAAAAGACGGTTCCTATTCAATCGATCAGCAGCGTTACAATTTCCAGTTCGGCGGCGTCCTTTTTTACGAAATCAAAAACGGCAAGATCGCCGGGATGCTGAAGGATGTTGCGTACCAGTCGAACACACAGGAGTTCTGGAATTCCTGTGTCCAGGTTTGTGACGAACGGGACTACCGGCTTAACGGATCTTTCTTTGACGGAAAAGGTCAGCCAAGTCAGTCCAGTGCCGTGTCCCATGGTTCGTCCACGGCACGTTTTAACGGAATCAACGTGATCAATACGGGACGAACTCTATAATTAAAAAGAACCGAAACCTAATTACAATGGCTATATACTCTAAAGAAGAAGCGAAGCAGATCCTGGAAAAAGTAATTTCTTACTCGAAAGCCGATGGCTGCCAGGCCGTTTTAAGCGGATCGAACGAAGGCAATATCCGCTACGCCAGGAACACTGTGTCTACCGCCGGTGAGAACAGCAACGTTACCCTTGCTGTACAAAGCTATTTTGGAAAGAAATCCGGGGTTGCTACCGTGAACGAATTTGATGCAACGTCGCTGGAGAAGGTTGTGAAACGCTCCGAGGAACTTGCACAGCTCGCGCCCCCGAACCCTGAGTTCATGGAGCCGCTGGGCCCGCAGACATATGGTGAATCCAAGACTTACGCAGAAGCTACTGCCAAAATCACACCTGACTACCGCGCCGAGGCCGCAGCCTCAAGCATTGACGCGGCTGCAGCTAAAAAAGTGACCGCAGCTGGATACCTTGAAGACCAGCACGGATTCAGTTCAATGATAAACACGAAGGGACTTTTTGCCTATAACCGTGGCACCGGATTAAACTTCACCGTAACCATGCGTACAAGCGACGGAACCGGTTCGGGCTGGGTGACACGTGATTTTAACGATGTGTCAAAACTCAATACCGCCGATGCATCGCGTATCGCGATCGAAAAAGCGATACAAAGCCAGAATGCAAAGGCAATTGAGCCCGGTAAATACACCGTGATCCTTGAGCCTGCCGCCGCCGCAGACTTGCTCCAGAATATGCGCTTCAACATGGGCGCGCGTCAGGCAGATGAGGGAAGAAGTTTCCTTTCCAAAAAAGGCGGCGGGACGAAGCTCAACGAGAAGATCGTTGACGAGCGCGTAACGATATATACGGATCCATTCCACGACGACGTTCCCGCATCTCCGTGGACCAACGACGGCCTTGCGCGAAAAAAGATGGACCTGATTCGGGATGGTGTAGTAAAAAATCTTTTCTATGACCGGTATTGGGCATCTCAGAAGAACGTAGAACCTGTTCCGTTTCCGGGAAATATTATCATGGAAGGGGGAAGTGCTTCGCTTGAGGATCTTGTAAAGGACACGAAACGCGGAATCCTTGTCACACGCCTCTGGTACATACGAAGCGTCGATCCGCAAACGCTCCTGTACACAGGCCTGACACGTGATGGAACATTCTACATCGAAAACGGAAAGATCAAACATCCCGTCAAGAACTTCAGGTTTAATGAAAGCCCCGTGATCATGCTGAACAATCTTGAAACGCTTGGAAGACAGGTCCGCATCGACGGCGACCTTATCCCGTATATGAAAATCAGGGACTTTACGTTTACGAGTTTGTCGGACGCCGTTTAAGACGCTGACGTGGATCACTAATAATCCCTTGTTCAAGAGGGATTATTTATTTTTAGGGAGTTATGTTGACAGGTAACAAGTTCTTTTTCACAAGACTGCAATACGAATCGGGAGACTGGGATGTGGATCAGCGAATGCCGTCGAATTTGCTCAACTCGCTGGTGGAATACACCACGCTTCCGGTAGACGCCAACGAAAACATAATTCCGCTCGCGAGCGAAAAGATCTTCAGTTGCCCGTTCTGTTACC
>CBKWFZ010000783.1:0-2476 GCA_966673785.1 uncultured bacterium | reverse complement strand
GGATTGAACGACTCGAGTTGGGCGGGCAGAAGCTGAAACGATTTCCGGTGATAGGGAGTCACACCCAGTCTCCGGATACCGTCGCGATGTGCCTCGGTTGGATAACCCATATTGGTTTCCCATCCATACCCGGGATATTCTCCGGCCAGTTTCGTCATCAGGTCGTCCCGGTACGTCTTCGCCAGAACCGATGCGGCCGCAATAGAGAGAAATTTCCCATCGCCCTTGATAATACACTTGTGTGGTATATCCGGATAGGGGTTGAACCGGTTTCCGTCAATCAGCAACAAGGAGGGCAGCACCGTCAATTTTTGAATCGCGACGTGCATCGCCTTAAAGGAAGCTTTCAGGATATTAATGCGGTCAATTTCGTCATGGCTGATTTCGGCAACGGCCCAGGCAAGCGCTTCCCGTTGAATTTCTTCGCGCAGTTGTTCCCTTTCCTGGCGTGTCAACTGCTTTGAATCGTTCAGTAGTCGATGGCGATACCGCTTCGGAAGCACGACCGCGGCCGCCACGACGGGCCCGGCGAGACAGCCCCGGCCAGCTTCATCACAACCTGCTTCTGTATGCGTTTTCGAATATGAAGACCGGAGCATTCACAAACATACGTTCCGGCAGCCGTACTCCCAAGATGGACCCGGCCGAAATTTTTCCGGAATGTCGCGCTGAATTCGGGCCTACGGGAAAGTTTGATAGTTTTGAATTTTCCTAACGCAAAAGAAATGGAACACGAACAAGAGGAGCACCACAATCCATGGACTACCCTTTCCGGGGAAGAAAAGTACGACAATCCCTGGATCCGCGTCACCGAATACCAGGTGCTCAATCCGGCTGGAGGCCCCGGAATCTATGGCAAGGTTCACTTTAAGAACAAGGCGATTGGTGTAATCCCGATCGATGCCGAAGGCAACACATGGCTTGTGGGGCAATACCGATACACGCTCAACACATTTTCATGGGAAATCCCCGAAGGTGGTGGCCGTATGGACGATGATCCCCTGGAGTCCGCGCGCCGTGAACTGCAGGAAGAGACGGGAATTTCCGCCGGCAAGTGGACACGGTTATGCAGGCTGCACACGTCGAACTCGGTCACAGATGAGGAAGGGTTTGTCTTCCTTGCCGAGCAATTGACTCATGGCGAAATCAACCGTGAAGACACTGAGGCCGATATGCGTGTCCGTAAAGTTTCGCTTAAAGAAGCTGTTCAGATGGTGCTGAGGGGCGAAATAACGGACAGTATGAGTATGATCGGCCTGCTAATGGCGGCCCGTATTCACGGGATTTAATCACTTTGCCGCCATGACGTCCCTCCTACCGGTAAGCCTACACGTTCGCGAAAACCTCAAGCTGGCCCTGCCCGTGATGCTGAGCAACCTGGGGCACGTCCTTATGGGCCTCTGCGACAACGTTATGGTTGGGCATGTTGGCGCGTTGTCACTTGCTGCCGCAGGCCTTGCCACTGTGGCATTCAACGTCCTGCTGCTGTTTGGAATAGGCGTATCATATGCCATAACGCCTCTTGTCGCTACCGCACACGGCGAAGGCAACGAAAAACGTATTGTCGACACCATGCGTCACGGACTCGTTGTAAATATCGTTAATGGTATCGCACTTGCATGCCTCGTGGTTTTCGGAAAAGAGGTCTTATACCATCTGAATCAGCCGCCGGAGGTAATTGACTTGTCGCTCCCCTATCTGAGCATCATCACATTCTCGCTTATTCCCGTCATGATATTTCAGTCCTTCCGACAATTTGCGGAAGGGTTAAGCAACACCCGGATTGCGCTGATCGTGGTGCTTGCAAGCAACGTTGTTAACGTGATTCTCAACTACACACTGATCTATGGCCATTTTGGTTTTCCGGCACTTGGTCTCAACGGCGCCGGTTACGCAACGTTCATCAGCCGGGTAATTATGGCGCTGGGAATTATAGTGTACATGTACCGGAATCCGCGTTTTCAAAAATACAGAGAGGAAGTTGCCCCGGGTTCATACTCAGCATCTATGCTGCGCAGGCTGCTCCATCTTGGCATTCCGAGCGGAATCCAGTTCATTTTCGAGGTAACTGCATTTGACTTCTCACTCATCATGATGGGTTGGCTGGGCAGCAACGCACTGGCTGCGCATCAGATCGTCATCAATCTTGCCACGTTAAGTTACATGATAACATCGGGACTCGCGGCAGCGGGAACAATACGCGTGAGTTACTTCACGGGCAGACGCGACCCCGGCAATCTGAAACGTTCGTCGGATACCATGCTGCTTCTGGGCATTTCACTCATGGCCGTTTTCGCCCTGATCTTCATCACAGCAAACGCCTACCTGCCACACCTGTATGTTGACGATGCCGAAGTAATCCGGCTTGCGTCGGTTTTACTCATCATTGCCGGACTTTTCCAACTTTCGGATGGTGCGCAAGTGATCTGTATCGCTGCGCTTCGTGGTCTTCAGGACGTAAAAATTCCTATGGTAC
>CBKWFZ010000782.1:0-2478 GCA_966673785.1 uncultured bacterium | reverse complement strand
TTTCGTGCCAGCAACGTCACAAACATTCAGGGAACCGGTCTTGGACTTAATATTGTAAAACGATATATTGACTTGCTTGAAGGTACTATAAGCTTTGAAAGTGAATACGGAAAAGGTAGCACTTTCAGAATTTCCCTTCCGCTATAAAACCCTTGCCGAAAATCAGAACACGATGAAAAAGATCCTTTTAATAGAAGACAACGCCGAAGTACGGGAAAACACCAGCGAAATTCTTTCACTGGCACATTACGAGGTCGTTACAGCGCCCAACGGAAAAGTTGGCGTTGAACTGGCCCAGAAAGAAAATCCCGATCTGATCATTTGCGACATCATGATGCCCGAACTCGACGGATATGGCGTGCTCCATATACTGAGCAAGAAACCGGAAACAGCCAGGATCCCGTTCATATTCCTGACTGCAAAAACCGAAAAGACCGACATCCGCAAGGGTATGACGCTTGGCGCGGATGATTACCTGACCAAGCCTTTCGATGATACCGATCTCCTCAACGCCATTGAAACCCGCCTGAAAAAGAGCTCATTACAATTCAAAAACTACCCCAGCACTGCCGAAGGTCTCGACAACTTCATCAGCGATGCCCAACAGGCGCTGAATCTGAAAGATTTGGCAAAGGACAAGAAGACGAAACTGTTCAAAAGGAAATCAGACATCTTTATGGAGGGCGATCTTCCGAATCACATCTACTTCATAAAATCCGGAAGCGTCAAAACATACAAGACAAATCTGGATGGCAAGGAGCTGATCACGAACCTCTATAAGGAAAACGACTTCTTTGGATTTGAATCGGTACTCGATAACGCACCCCAGCAGGACTCGGCCATCGCGATGGAAGATTCAGAAATCGTTATGATTCCGCGTCATGACTTCCTTACCCTTCTCCAAAGCCACAAGGATGTTTCGCATACCTTTATCTCAATGCTGTGTAAAAAGGTTGCCGAAAAAGAAGAACAACTGCTGAACCTTGCTTATAATTCCGTGAGACAGCGCACAGCCGAGGCGTTGCTGCGCATCCACCAGCATCAGGACGAACGTGAAGCGCTTTCCGTTCCGCGGGAAGACCTGGCCAAAATGGTGGGCACTGCCCCGGAATCAGTGATCCGTGTGCTCTCCGACTTCAAAGACGAAGGACTTATTGAAATCAACGCAGGTAAGGTCAAGATCAAGAGCGCTTCAAAACTGGAGCAGGTCGTAAAGTGGAATTTTGCGCGACACTGATCAGCGACAGAATATTATGCTTAAGGGATCGCCATCCTGCATTGGCATGTGATGCTGCGCAAAGTAGAGTCTTGCAAGCACCAGTAATCCGATAAATACGAACGCATAACGGGTAAGGACAGCATACCGCACGTTGTATCGTTGAGAAAAGTATGCGATAAGAGAAGGCAAGCCAAACATCGCCGGAAATGTTCCCAATCCGAAGAGCAGCATGAACTGGAAGCCGTCGAGCGCACCTTCCAGCGTAAGGCAATAGGTAAGCGCAAGATAGGTGAGTCCACACGGGAGTATGCCATTCAACATACCTGTAACCCACATCGTACCTGACGTCTTCCTGTTAAGCAGCGAAGAAAATGAAGTCTTGATAAATGAAGAGAATCTTATGAGTAACGGTGTAAGTATCGGAATGCGGAGTCCGGTAATGCCCGAAAACCCCATGACAATGAGCGTCACCGCGATCGACAACGTCAGCAACCACTGAAAGCCGGAGAAGCTGATAGCCGCACCAAACACGGATATCAGAGCTCCCATTATGGCGTAGGTAAAAATTCTTCCTCCGTTGTAAACGAACTTGTTCCGCAAGCTGCGACTACCCATGGAGGTTATTGCCAATGCCAGGGGACTACACATTCCCGCGCAGTGGAGGCTTCCGGCAAATCCAAGAATAAGAGCAGTGATCCACATTGCAAACAGGTTTATGAAACCGTCAGAGAATAACGATCTTCTCCATGAAATACTCCTTCCCGAGTTGTTTCCACGCCATGCGCACGCGATACAAACCGGGAACCGGGTGATCGATCGTAAAAGCATGTTTCGTTGCTTCGGAGGGTTCAACCTGAAATTGCTGATCCAGCGACGCATCCGAAGGCCGCACCAGTTTTACAGTACCGGTTTCAACTTCGGGAAATCCCTCGTAACGAATCGTCAGCTGATTCCCGGTCACGGATATCTCCGGCGCGGCATTGAGCTGATTCACATTCTGCATGCGAACAATCTGATCCTGGTACGCGAGCTCTTCCTTGTAGTACTCTCCGCTAACAAGCGGGATATCCTGCCGTACACAAACGGTAACCAGTGTTCCTATAAACAAGGCAAAGAACACAAACGCTACCACAATCCATTTTCCAAAGTTCATACAATTACATTTTTGTTACGCCTATTTATCCCATTCCGATGCATGCGAAACCGGGCCTACGAATTTTGTGCTGATGGTTTCGATGCGTTCACCGTTGCGATATACG
>CBKWFZ010000781.1:0-2481 GCA_966673785.1 uncultured bacterium | reverse complement strand
CAATGGCTGACAGTGCTGAACCTAATGCTGTGCAGGAATCTGTACCCAACCTCCGTGACCGTGTTATCGACGCGATTAAAACAGTCTATGACCCCGAGATCCCGGTTGATGTGTACGAGCTTGGGCTGATTTACGAGGTCAGCATTTATCCTGTGAACAACATTTACGTGCTTATGACACTGACATCGCCTTCGTGTCCGTCGGCGGAAGTCATCCCGGGCGAGGTAGAACAAAAATTAAAAGCACTTGAAGGAGTGAATGACGTTAAAGTCGAACTTACCTTTGATCCGCCGTATTCCCAGGACATGATGAGCGAAGCGGCCAAGCTCGAATTAGGTTTCCTTTAGCGGATAAATACGATTAACATCACGATTAACAAATTTAACATATGTATCCTGAACAACTAGTTGCTCCCATGCGGACCGACCTCACCAGCGCGGGATTCGTCGAACTGAAGAGTGCTGAAGAGGTAGACAAGCAACTGCAGAATCAGCAGGGAACAACGCTGCTGGTTATCAATTCTGTATGCGGATGTGCGGCCGGTGCCGCCAGACCCGGCGTCAAATGGGCGCTCGAGCACTCACAGAAGCGTCCCGATTCGCTGGCTACTGTTTTTGCCGGTGTCGACAAGGAAGCTGTTGCGAAAGCGAGAGAATATACGCTCCCGTATCCGCCCTCTTCTCCATCGATCGCGCTTTTCAAAGACGGCGAACTCGTACACTTTGTTGAACGCCATCACATCGAGGGCCGGAATGCACAGATGATCGGACAGCATCTCGTTGAAGTGTTTGACGAGTATTGCTAATTATTGCGACATGATTTCATAGAAGGGGGTTATTAAGTCAGCCTCCTTTTTTTTTAGTCGTTGCGTTCGAGAATAAGCCGGGTTTCTTCGAG
This sequence comes from uncultured bacterium, assembly GCA_966673785.1. GTDB lineage: Bacteria > Bacteroidota > Bacteroidia > Cytophagales > Cyclobacteriaceae > Ohtaekwangia. The sequence continues at coordinate 1,584 of CBKWFZ010000781.1, read as the reverse complement.
ATCCAGTTCGTATTCCATTCTGCGCATTGCTTCATCGCTGATCTTGCCGGTTCGCCGCAGCTCCAGCAATCGCGCTCGTTCAAAGTCAAGAAGCTCCTGTTGAATCCTGTGGAACGCGATGATCTCCTCATCATTCAGGCGCCTCCGTATTTCATCCTTCCTCAGCCGTTGAATACGTATTTCATATTTCGTTTTAATCTGGTTCAGTACATCTTCCGAAAGGGCGAGTGAGTAATTTTCCTCGATATGCTCGATGACGGAAGAGGCGAGCTCAAGCCGTGCATTAATCTCCTGCATCTGCTCACTGGAATCGGAACGCACGCCCAGCCACCGGATGAGCGGTCTGAGTGTTAGTCCCTGCAGTACCAGCGTTGAAAAGATGACGCAGAAGGTTATAAAGATGATCAGGTCACGATTTGGAAAGGGGTCCCCTCCCATTACTGTCAGCGGTAATGCAAGCGCAGCGGCGAGCGAAACGACTCCGCGCATTCCCGACCAGGCTATGATCGTCACGAGCCCGACCGTCGTTTCCGGTTCGCGCTCGCGAATGCCACGGCTGATCCATCGTGGAATGTATGCACCCGGATATACCCAGATAATTCTTCCGACAATCACGGCGGCGCTGATAATGAGACCATACTCAACCATCTCACCAAGCGAATACATCTCCATATTTTTCATAACCTGAGGGAGTTGGAGACCGATCAGGATGAAGATGATGCCGTCGAGAATGAATATCACGGTGTTCCAGGAGCCGTTGGCCTGGAGCCGTGCCTGCTGGGAAAAGATTTCGCTGGAATGCCAGCTCAGATATAATCCCGCAACCACCACCGCCAGCACACCCGACACCTGAATTGCTTCGGCGGAAAGATAGGCGACAAAAGGCGCGAGAAATGTAAGTGCGGTGTCCGTTGTCGGGTTATTGGCGGTAATTTTATGAATCCACTTGAAAACATATCCTGCTGCAAAACCGATAGCGATACCGGCACCGGCGACGTAAATAAATTGCAGGCCCGCTTCCCCGAGGTTGAACGTTCCGGTCACAACGGCCGCGATAGCATACCGGAATGCGATCAGGCCAGTCGCATCATTTACGAGGCTCTCTCCTTCCAGTATCGTAATTACACGGCGAGGAACGTTAAGTCCTTTCGTTGCCGCAGTAGCTGCAACTGCGTCGGTAGGCGAAATGATCGCGCCAAGTACGAACGCTTCGGGCCATCCCATACCCGGGATAAAAGTGTGAGCGATAAAGGCGACAGCACAGGTGATGAAGACCACACAGCCAATGGCAAGCAGCGTGATCGGCCGTTTTGCCCGTTTGAAGTCCGGCCAGGACGTAGCCCATGCAGCTGCATACAGCGTCGGCGGCAAAAATATCAGAAAAACAACTTCAGGGTCGAGGGTGATGACGGGTAAGCCCGGAAATAACCCGATTGCCATACCCGCCAGAACGAGGAGTATGGGATAGGGAATTTTTACCTTGTCGGTGATTTCGGCAAGGGCGGTTACGACTGCCAGAAGCACAATAACGGTTGCAATGTTTTGCATGGCCGTCGGGAAATCAGAAGCTGAACTTCGCGATAA
>CBKWFZ010000780.1:0-2483 GCA_966673785.1 uncultured bacterium | reverse complement strand
AAAGGCAGTAAAGGCTGTCATGTATCGCGACTGATTTCCACCAGGAATAATATATCAAAAAACCGGGTTCAGCCCGGTTTTTCTATTTTGTCCGCAAGCAAAACCTGCCACGCATCCTGAACGCGATTCTGCGCGAGCAACACCTTGGCAAAATGAAACCGATCCTCTGGACGCTGCAATCCCGCCCGGGATATTTCACCAAAAACAGGATGGGCCCGATCATACTCGGGAAGTCTCTCAACATTTGCCAGCATACCAAGATCATTCCCTGAAAGAATCTTGCTTAGTCTGATTTCATCCGGAAGCCGGTCGAAACCAATACCTGTGTTATTGACAGGCTTCGGTACTTTAAAGAGGACTTCCGCACCGATCCGCGCATACCAGTCGCCGCCGAGGCGCGCTACCACGTCAAGTTTGGCCGGGTCAATCCTGCCTTCGTTATCCAGAACCTCATTCCGCACGTGTATCAGCACGACTTCACAAAGGATCAGATTTCCGGCACCGCCTTCATCACCCGTCGAAATTACCTGGCGCACCTTGCACTCGATAGCTACAGGGGCCTCTGCTACGCGCGGTGGTTTTACACGAACCGACGGTACAGCGGTAAACCCGGCTTTGACGAATTCATTAACACCTTTCCCGTATTCCGTGCTCGCCAGTGAGGTTTGTTGCACCATCGCAAAGTTCACGATGTGAATGACCACCTCAGGCACTTCGAGAACATTTTCGTAGGTGTGCTTGGTTGTATTATCACGAACGCGGCGCGCGGGCGAGAAAATAAGCAGCGGTGGATTGGAGCCGAAACAGTTGAAGAAGCTGAACGGACTGAGGTTCACATTGCCCTCGGCGTCGACCGTACTTGCCAGCGCGATAGGTCGCGGTGTCACAGCGCCAAGCAATACGGCATGCAGCGCCTGGGTTGGTATCTCTTTCGGATCAATCGTCACCATATTCAATAGTTTATCGGAGGCAATATCGTTCCGCGGCATTCACCAAAACCAATGCGAATGTCACCCCGGGTGGCGTGTGCCCTGAGTATGATCGTATCCCCATCTTCGAGAAACGCGCGAACGGTACCATCCGGCATCGTTAACGGCTTCTTTCCATTCCATGTGAGCTCAAGTAACGATCCGTACGACCCGGGTGACGGGCCACTGATCGTACCCGACGCGTACATGTCGCCGACCTGTATGTTACAACCGTTGATCGTATGATGCGCAAGTTGTTGATGAATGCTCCAGTACAAATACTTCATATTCGTCCGGCAGATCACGACCTCCTCACCCGACCGTGTCTGAATGGAGGCCTCAAGCACGATGTCAAAATTGCGTTTTCCTTCGACGCGCAGATAAGGCAACACTTCGGGTTCCTGTATGGGTCCTTCGGAACGGAAAGGCTCCAGGGCGTCGAGCGTGACCATCCATGGCGAAACCGATGATGCGAAATTCTTGCCGAGGAACGGCCCTAACGGAACATACTCCCATTGCTGGATATCGCGTGCAGACCAGTCGTTGAAAAGAACGAAGCCCGCGATATATTCTTCCGCGGCCGGAACGGTTATGCAGTCCCCCTGACGGGTTTCTCCGCATGTAATGAACGCGGTCTCCAGTTCAAAATCCAGCTTCCCGGACGGCGCAAAAACCGGGCCTTCCTGTTCCGGCCCTTTAATCTGTCCGTTAGGACGATAGATATTCGTACCCGAAACGTAAATGGACGATGCACGACCGTGATACCCAACGGGAAGATGTTTCCAGTTTGGCAATAATGCATTCTTGGGATCGCGGAACATAGACCCCACATTGCGGGCGTGTTCTTCGCTGCTGTAGAAGTCGGAATAATTCCGGACCTCAACCGGCATTAACATGAGTACCTTTGACTGCGGGATAAGCGCTTCCCTCACCAGATCCTCCTCGCGTTTTAGTTCGTCATTGTCACGGCTTAAAAGTTCGATGACGCGTTTACGAACCGACGAAATCGTTTCACGTCCCAGCGCCAGGAATGTATTTAATGAACTGTGTGCAAATACCGCCGGCGGCAAGCCGAGATCCCGGAAATATCCGGCACTGTGAAGCTGATTCAGATCAAGAACATAGTCGCCGATCGCAATCCCCGCCTGGACCGATGCCGTCTGTGTGCGAAAAACTCCAAAGGGAATATTATGCATACTGAAGTCGGAATCCGCCGGGACTTCAACCCAACTTACAGCAGTGGGGATCGAACTTTTCATAGATCGGAAAATTTGTTATTCAGCTCCGGACAAAGTAAGGGCTTTTAAAAGCTTTCGCCAAAACTCGTTGACGGCGATGCCGGGCTCGTTACACGCTGGATTTTCATCCTGAACCATTAGCTTTGACCGGGATGAATACTATCCGTAACGAGTTTCCGCCAACGTTCAAAGAGCGCATCAAGCTTATGCTTGGAGATGAATATGCCGCCTTTGAATCGGCGCACCAGCAACCCGCTCCCGTGAGCATCAGACTGAA
>CBKWFZ010000779.1:0-2489 GCA_966673785.1 uncultured bacterium | reverse complement strand
CACGTTGTCTTCCTCGTTGCAACACTACCTGCTTGTCCTTCGGTTAAGGGAAAAGCTGAAGTTTTCGTTCCCTGTAAATGGATCACCGTGTTTATCGAGGAAATACAATACATTTTCATCGCAGACAAGAAATGAAATTTGGGTTGTTGGATGTCCTGTTTCAATCTTGTAAATAACGATCCGGGGATTTTCAGGTGTTCCCTGAATGATCGTCCATTTTCCGGTAACATCAAGTGCTTTGCTGTCGACTACCTTTCGAATGACGCAGGTTGTAGGTGAGCATGTGATTGAATCGCGGTTCAGAATCAACTTCCATTTAAGTTTGAAACAAGAGCGGCTGGCGTTCATCTCCGGATGCTCCAGGGCAATTTCCCGGCAAGGTGTCCTGCCATCGAATACAACTTGCAGCATTCTGTTTTCTGAAAGCTCTGAAGAAATCAGGATCTCTTTAGAATCGACGGGGACGCTTCTGTTGAGCGTGTAACTCCAGCCTCCGTTTCCGATCATCAGCTGACTGTCGGGAGTCAGTATATGGAAGACGTTTTCACTAATCTTGACCAGCGAAATAGTCTGCGCGAATGAACTGCTTTGCAGCTGATAAACTTCGCTGAAGTTTTTATTTACAGGCGGCGTATCGATCGCAAACGAACCTTCGAAATTTTTCGTTTCTCCGCCGCTTTTAAATCCCAGCGTGTTAGGCTGCGATTCGCCAAACCGGATAGTGAGTCCAAAGGTCTTGTCGCGTTTCAATTTTAAATTCCACCGTATGAAGTCTACCCGGGTAGCCGGTGAAATGGAAAGCATGTTCTTGACCGGCTCGTCACCCGGAGTGCTGCCAACCAGCACGACTTCTTCCGGAGCCTGCTTTACAGAACATACCCCCATCAGGGGAAAATGCATAAGAAGGACGACAATGCGAAGCAATTTTCCTGTCATAGCATGTTATTATGTTTAAGCCGTCAAAGTGATCTCAAATCCAAAAAATGATAATCCATCATAAATAACAGCAATTTACTTTGATATTGAAAGTACTTTGTATACCTTCGGTAACTAAGAAATTATTATTATGAAAACTTCAGCAACCAGATTCGCGCTGGTCTTCCTGGTTTTTGCGTTTTCTTTCCAATTCGTATCGAATTCCCTCCTGGGGCCGGAAATCGCGCTCTTTCCTGCAAATGGCGAGTGGTATCCCGGAATGGATTCCCAAACTACCTGGAAATACGCCTTAGCCATCGTTCTTTACCCCGTTAAATTGATAATGATTGCACCTCTGTCATTCTTAGGTCAAGACCCTGATCCACCTCCGCCGCTTTTGGTCGTGGCCTTTGCAGTGTACTGGACAGGCTTAGCCTTGCTCGCCTATTATATCCTTGGTAACGTAATCAGAAGAAAAAAAACCACCATTAACCGGATCAAATAATCCCATCACACAATTCCCTTTCGAAATGATATCCCCGATACGGTCTTGCGAACCCCTTCGAATTCATTTAGAGAAGGATCGATCGTGATTGGTAAATTCTGACTGGCTAAGCATTCGCTGACAGATCTGTTGGCGGATCAGGTACCGCTTTTCATTCACTCATTCAAACCACACTTTCACTAACCAGACTCCGGCTTCCGTTAAGTTCGGCTATCATTCCAACGATGGCCTGCGTAATATTCGTAAACATCAGCCGCAGCACATCGCAACGCCAGACTCGCCTTTTTAAAATGAGCAATGGAGTAGTCGTGTGAGTTCTGTTCCGGCGATGCATTACAACTCAGGGACCAAATCGAAAAACGTTATGAAACATCTCATTATCCTTACGCTACTTACGGTTGCCGCTTTTACCAGCGTGACGGCTCAATACAACGGCGATAACCTTACCCTGCTCGCACCCTGGGACGCCGCCGGGAATACGTACCGGTTCGAAAAACTCCAGCTCTACCCCATTCGCGCCAACCAGACGTTTCTGAATCAACCCAGGAACATCGCAAACTATGTTACGCTGAAAGAAGCGCTGGCTGCGAAAAAGGTTGCGATCACTGAAAAATCTCATGGCGGAACCGTGAACACACTTCTGATCGAAAATACTTCCAGGGATACGATCATCGTGCTTTCCGGTGAGGTCATACAGGGCGGCAAGCAGGATCGCGTGATTGCCCAGGACTTCGTCCTCTACCCGAACAGCGGCCAGAAAGATGTTTCGGTATTTTGTGTGGAACACGGGCGCTGGAGTGCAAGACGTGGCGACGGATCCCAGGACGCGTCCTTTGATGCATACTATGAAATATCACCTAACGAAGTCAGGAAGGCTGCAACGGTAAAAAAGGACCAGCGCGAAGTGTGGGATAAAGTCGCCGAGACGAATCAAAAGCACAACACGGGGACGCCAACCGGAACGCTGGCCGCGCTGAAAACATCAGGCGCCCTCAATGAAGATGTAAAGAGATACACGGATCACTTTCAACGGCTGCTTCTGAACGACAGTAATATTATCCGCGTGGTG
>CBKWFZ010000778.1:0-2491 GCA_966673785.1 uncultured bacterium | reverse complement strand
CTTGAGAATAAGGCTCTCACGGAAAGCACAGAAAAGCACAGAAGGAAAGGCAAGGGTGGGTTAGAACCTTCTTGTTTATTCGCTGTGTTCATTCACGTATTCTGCGCGAAGAAATGGCCCCGGAATACATTTCGTTCAACCGCCTGCTCACAATTTGATGAAACTTCCCCACTTTTTCTGCTGCTTTTTCTTGCTGGTCACTGGCGGCAATTTTTTATCTACAGCAGAGCGGCGTTTTGCCGTAGCGGGAGATCTGTGTTAAAAGACTAAATCGATGTCAAAATTTTTATCGTACGTCCATAATTTACGGGGAGTCGCTATCCTTTTTGTAGTAGGTGTTCACGCCAGGGGTAGCGGCTTTGACTGGAGTTCTCATCCGGTATCACATAATTTGATCGCGACGTTCTTTGACGCCCAGGAAGGCAACGGTACGGTGATGTTCCTCTTTATTGCCGGCTTCCTCTTTCAGCACCTGCAACAGCACTCCTTTCAGTTTGGGCGATACCTTCAGCAAAAATTCAAGGTGATCATCCTTCCTTATATCCTTATTTCGATACCGATAATCATACTGCGGATCGCGCAGCAATTTCAACCCTGGTCCGCTTCAGACGACTTCACTTCCCAGCCGTGGGCGTACCAGTTTTTCTATCACCTCGCGGCCGGCACTCATATGTCGCCATTCTGGTTTATCAGCACAATCATCCTGTTCTACTTTACCACGCCGATTTTCCACTGGCTGGATAAGCCCTGGTTTTATAAGTACGTGTTCCCTGTTTTGTTGCTGGCAGGATGTTTCACATTCCGCTCGGAACATAACGGAAATCCGATCTTGTCCTACTTTCATTATCTCCCGGTTTACGTAACGGGCATGTGGGCCAGCCGTTATAAGAAGGAGATATTTTCCATGGACCTGCGTTACTTCTGGGCACTGACCGTTATATACGTTGCGATTACTGTCGTTGAGTTAAGGGGTGGCTTCGGAACGCTGGGCGAAACCGATTTTGAGACGGTGCTTAATGAAGGTATACTGGTCTTCAACTGGTATATCGTAAGGGCGTTGATCCTTTGCTTCATGTTTGCCATGCTGTTTTACCGGCTTCAGTTCGCGAAAATGCCGGCGCTTGAACTGCTCGCTGAATATAGTTTCGGAATTTTCTTCATATACTTCATTCTTATCATAGCGGGCCGCCGGCTCATTGAAACGGTTTCCTCACCGGTGGACTTCTCGTTGTTGACGTTTTCGATCTTCCTCACGACGATCGTACTGCTATCCACCGTGGCGGTCTTTTGTATCAAAAAGATCACGGGGCCCTACAGCCGGCATCTCATCGGAAGTTAGCAGGGATTGTTGTCTGGATCCTGAAGGGCGGTCTCCTGCCTTGATTGGTGATTGGAAATCATGAAACTGCTCGCGTGGCGATTGGGGCATAGCGTGATTATTACCGGGATCGAAACCCGACGAAGGGAGTGTGTTTTGTTGTTCTGTTGACAGGGAGCAAAAAAAAAGATGGTCACACCTGACCACCTTCTTCGCAAGTTCATATTAGCTGCTGATCAGGGCATCGCGATCTTGGAGAAAACCGGCGCTTTTCTAATCGCCTCGGCCCGTGATGCCTGTTCTTTGTAGTAGGAATTAAGCGATACCTGTTTCGCTTTGTGATTGCAGCAATCTTCCTTCAACTTAACGACAACCCTGCCTTTCGTTTGACCGGAAAGGATTGCGTCAATATATTTTTCCTTCAGGTCGTCGAGTTCCACTTCGTGAGCGATTGCGGGGAGCTTATCGCAGACATTCCATTCGTTGATCAGTTTATTCCAGAGCTGAATGCGCAACGGCATGGGTGTCTGTCCGGCCCCAATGCCCAACAGGTTAACGCCATTGAGGATGAAAGGGTATATCGGCGCCTCAAACCGGTTACCGGACAAGAGTCCCGTTGCGACAACGCATCCGTCGCGTTTGCAGCGTTTGAGCAGTGTCGTCAATGTATTGCCGCTTACCGTATCGATCGCGCCAGCCCACATGGATCGCGCCAGCGGTCTCCCGGATTTGTCGTCGACAAAGTCGCGCGACTCAACACGGCATGCTCCGAGGAATTTGAGATAGTCCGTTGCATCTTTCTTGCCTGTTACTGCGATCACTTCATAACCAGCTTTGGCAAGGATGGCTACGGACAAACTGCCCACGCCTCCTGTTGAACCGGTGACCACGATGGGACCCATGTCTGGTGACTGGCCCATACCCTCCATTTTATGCAACGCATAAGCTGCAGTCAGTCCGGCCGTTCCGATAGTCATACAATCCTTGCAACTCAGAACAGTCGGCTTTGGAATTACCCACTCACTGGGTACGCGGATAAATTCGGCGAAGGCGCCCGAAGTATTCATTCCAAGATCATAACCTGTAACGAATACCTCGCATCCGGGAGGATATTTTGGATTTATACTTTCCTCGACGACACCTGCGGCTTCGATACCAGGCGTGTGTGGAAAA
>CBKWFZ010000777.1:0-2495 GCA_966673785.1 uncultured bacterium | reverse complement strand
ATTGGGCGAACGCCGCCTCGAGATCTTCCTTCTTTGTCTTAAAGTCTAATTTTGCAACGAAAATGTTCATGACTGAAATTGATTGGTTAAGCATTTTCCCGCCATGGGGTGTAAACAAAGATAATAATTTTCAAATCCGTGAATGCTTTTCGGGAATGGCAAAGTTGCCTTTTTGCATCATTTCAATCGGTTGTTCTGTTTATCGTATATGAGAACCGGCGTTGACTCTGTTAATCGCATTTTGAAACGGTGAAGTCTCAATTTGGGCTGGTTTGTGGCAGGAAGCGGACGATTCAGTATTGCGATAAGCCTCTTTTTCCCACGCGCAGAGCCCTTTTTCAAAGTTTTCTCCTAAATGGCACCACATTTTCTTTCAGGAAGCCATCAAATCTTTGTGTTATGGAACTTCTTCCTGTGATCTTGACATTTGTTCTGGCTTATGGCCTGTTTCTGATAATCGCGTATTTCCTCGCGCGGGTATTCTTCCCGTCGATAGAGCCGGAGGACGATGCGAAGCCGAAACGTGTCAGAAAGCGTTCCTGGAAGCGGATGGTGAGCCATTGAAGAACAGATGCCGCGGCTGAACATCGTGCGCGGCGTAATGCGTGTGACAATCAACGTATCGAATAAAAAAAGAGGCGTTCGTAAGGAGCGCCTCTTTTTATTTGTGCCTGGCAGAGCAGGTTAGTCTTCAGCATTTGCTGCGAAGTTGAACGCGAGGTACACCTGCAGCACCGAGTTTTTCGCGTCACCGATCATATTACGGGCGCCACTGCTTTTCGCAATTTCTTTCATTCCGTAGTTGTAGCGGGCTCCAAGCTGCGTCGCCTTACCAAGGTTGAATCCAAGTCCTCCGGCCAGACCGTAATCCCACTTTTCAAAGTTGTCGCGGTCAACGCTTCTGAAATCATTGCTAAGATCGCCATCATAATCAATATTTGCTCCTACGAGGTATGACCAGTAAGGACCAACATGAATTTCAGCGGCTCTTCCGAGTTTGAAGACGGCAAGGACAGGAATGTCTATATAGCTGAGATTCCATTTAATCTCCTGGTCAATAACCCCGGTATTGAACTCGGTTTCATTTCCCTTGGTAGAAAAGTTTACCTCGGGTTGAATGGTGAAGGCCGGACTTGAAAACAGTTGTCCATATACACCGATATGGAAACCTTCACGGATCTTGGAATCTGTCACCTCATCGGAAATCAGATTGCTTAAGTTAAGACCTCCTTTGATACCTGCGCGCGGCCCGTCGTAGTTTCTGTCCCTGTCAACATCGTCAACATCATCCATGTCATCATCTGCGTCTACGTCCACAGTTTGCGTGGTGGTTGTCGTCGTTTCAGATTGATACGTTACTGAGTCCTGATCGAGTTCCTGAGCTTTTGTATTAAATGAGAATAACAAAACCCCCATCATCACAGTACTAACGAGCATCCATCGTTTCTTAAATTCTCCATATGTTTTCATATAAAATACTTTGGTTTAACATAACTTATTTACACTACCGGAAACGCACGTGCCAACGTTAACGCTACACGAAAATTCACCCGGCCTTCCGTGTCCTACGTTATTTTACGGCATTTTAGTTGTTCGCTATGTGCACATTCTTCAACAATCTGTAGAATGGAGCTGCAGTCGGGTTCGTTCAGGTGCGTAAGACCGGCCGCCAGACCTACCAGAGACCGGCGGTGTCCAGTTACGTGGCATCAATTTGGTCTAGCACCGCTGTAAACTCGATTATTTAAAAGACTTCTATTATGAGTGGATCAGGGAAATTTGTCAGCGGATTATTAATAGGAACCGGAATAGGCGTAGTAGCAGGAATGCTGCTTGCACCCTCATCGGGACTTCAGCTCCGGACGAATCTTATGCATCGTTCCAAAAAGTATTCGCGGCAGGCGGTTGATGCCGTAAGACAGTATCTTGAAAATGTTCGTCAGGGCAGGGTAAGGGGCGAGAACCTGAGCCGGCAGGAGACTGAGGAGATGCTTGACCGGCTCAATCAAACGCCGAATGCCTGACCGGTTAATCGACATCAGGCAACAAATTTTAAAATGGGTATGGTGGAACTAAATACAACTTTATGAAAACGATACTCAGAATTGCTGTAAGCCTGATGCTGACCTATGGTCTTCTCTCGTTAACAAACTGTTCATCAGATACCTCAAGAAATAACGATGTTTCCGAAGTCAATGACGATTTCGAAAACGAGCGTGAAGAAATCGCGGAAGACCTCCGGGAGCTTCGGGAGGATATCAGCGAAGAACTTCAGGAACTTGGTCAGAAGATGGAGAATGCCACCGACGAAACGCGTCAGGAGCTTTCCGATGAAAACGAAGAGCTGCTGGAACGCCGGGAGCGGGTTGACACCGAGCTCGAGCGCGTTGAAACTTCAACCGAGGAGAATTGGGAGGAGGTCAAGCAAGGTGCACGAAATGCTTTCCAGGATGTGAAACGCGAGCTTGATGAATTGGGTGATCGGATTTCCGATT
>CBKWFZ010000776.1:0-2510 GCA_966673785.1 uncultured bacterium | reverse complement strand
AGCGGTTGTTCCTGAAAATCGGATTCGCATTCTCCGCAGCCAAAATCTCGTTTGCTTTGGCCAGCTCCGCAAAAAACTCCGTATAACAATCTTCAGCAGAACGATACGGCGGATTTTCTATCACCTCACCCTCATAACCAGCAAAAGGAATCGGGCCGAACCAGTCAACGCCTACAGACGCAACCCATACGCGCCATATCATCGCAACCGCTTTCGCATTTGCAATTGCTTCCGGATCGCTTTCCGCCAATCCGCGCAATACAAGGTTCATGTTCGAAATTCCATTCTGAACTCTCCTGAACATCCGCGAGCTCCAGTCATCATTCATTTGATAGTAACGGGTGGCAAAGTTTCCACCGTCGAGTATTTGCGCATAAAAGTCAACCATAAGCGATTTGACACGCTGCTCGTCGTCGCCTTCAATGGCAGGGATGCTACCACGAAAGATCGAACCGAGGCCGGCTTCCTGGAAGTTATAATTCGCGGAACTGCTCGGCGAGTTGGGATTTACGTTCATATCGCCAAAGTCGTCGCAAGCAAATGGTATTCCCGAGAGCGCTATGGCCGCTATTATTGTTCTGATATATTTTTTCATCTTCATTTCTTGGTTAGTCTTTTCGCATTAGAATCCAGCTCTGACATTAAAGCCGATGCTGCGCATGGTTGGCATTGAGGCGAATTCCATCCCGAGCGCACTGCTTGCGGTGCTGTATCCTGCCTCCGGATCGAAGCCTTCCGTTGTGCTGTAGATCATAAACAGGTTGCGCGCAACGACGCCAGCCTTGACAGTTTTAAAAGGTGTTTTTGCCAGTAGCGATTGCGGCAACGAATAGCTCAGCGTCAGTTCGCGCAGGCGCACGTTTGTCGCATCATAGACAAACTCTTCATGAATTCCCGAAACGCCATTCCAATATTGTTCGGCTGTGATCGCTTTGGTATTCACGGCACCGTCGTCCTGAGTTACCCCTTCGACAACTAATCCACCATCGCGGTATTCTTCGGTCATGGCCAGTGTTCCAAAACGCGTTCCCATATTGATCGAACCCATGTAGATATCTCCACCGTAGGTCATGTCAACAAGGAATCCCAGCGACAGATTTTTATACGCCAGGGTGTTTGACCAGCCAAACAGTCCCTTAGGCATAGCGTTGCCAAGCACTTTTCTGTCGGGATCAGCAACCGGAATGCCATTTGCATCGATGATCTTGTTGCCATCCTCGTCGCGCAGGTAAGCGACACCGTAGATCTGACCATACGAGCCGCCTTCTTCGGCGATTATCTGAACCGGCGTGGCGCCGAGGCTCAGGATCTGGCGCTTACTGCGTTCGTGAAGTTCGATGATCTTGTTTCTGTTCATCGACCAGTTGATCGAAGACTCCCAAACGAAATCGCCGGCGGTCACGGGAGTCGTGTTCAGCGCCACCTCGATACCGGAGTTCTGTACATCCCCTGCGTTCACGAGATCGAAACTGTATCCGGTTGCCGGAGGTATATCCAGCCGGATGATCTGATCAAAGGTGTTCGTCTTGTAGACGGCAATATCGAGGCCGATGCGGTCACCGAAAAGAAGCTCGAGTCCGGCTTCCACAGATTGAACCGTTTCGTGCTTCAGATCGGGATTCGCCCGAATGTTACTCCGGGTAACGTTCATCACCTGATCCCTGATGTTGTAGTTCAGCGTGTAGTAATTCTCCAGCATATAGGCGTCGGTATCGTTCCCCACCTGTGCCCAGGAGGCGCGCAGTTTTCCAAATGAAACGGGACCGATGTTCTTGATTGTTTCAGTGAACACCCAGCTCGCTCCTATAGATGGATAGAAATACGAGTTGTTTGCTTTTGGCAGCGTGGACGACCAGTCATTCCGGCCGGTAACATCGAGATACAACTGGCCCGCGTAGGACAATGACACGGATCCGTAGAGCGAGTTAATCTGCTTTTCCGCTCGCGAGTAATCCGCGCGATGCTCCTTTCCGGCCGAGATAGAATAAAAGTCGGGCACTTCGAGTTCACCTGAAAAGTTGTTACTCAACGATGATATCTGCTTCATCCGGTTCCCTCCCACTGAAGCTACAACGCCTATCTTGTCGAAGTCTTTTTTCGCGGTTAGCAGGAAGTCGGAGTTAATCTCTTTGAACCGTTCTGTCTGCACCCGGTATGAGCCGCCAGCCTCCCAGTACGGATTGCCTGTCGCGCGGGTCATATCATAGAGGAATGAGTAGTTATCCATTCCGGTGCGCAGCTTGAGGCTTAACCAATCCGTGATCGTAAAATCCAGTGCGGCAAAACCGATGTACCGGTCTCTTTGATCGGAGTTCCGGTTTCTGTAGGCCGACCAGAAGACATTGTCCGGGGCAGCGTTATGATCGGTAACGTAGGCAGCTGGTTTTCCATCGGGCCGTTTCCAGGCATTGGCGCGGAATGGTTCATAGTCGGAAAAAGCAACACTTCGCGGACGATACAGGTTATCCATGAAAATATTGTTTGGATCGAGCGCAATGGAAATACGGTTG
>CBKWFZ010000775.1:0-2517 GCA_966673785.1 uncultured bacterium | reverse complement strand
CAAGCTTCACATCAGAAACATTGAGATGACAACCTCGAATACAGTGAAGCTCTTCGACCGGTGGGGTGTGCTCGTGCAGGAATGGGTTAACTATACCAACGACACCGACTACGATTTCTCGGCGCTTAGCCCGGGGAACTACATCTGCATCGTGGAATACGCAGCTCCCGGCAACGGGAATATGGCTGTAGCAAAAGGAATGGTAACAGTCCTGAAGGCAAACTGAAACGCCAATGAAGAAACTTTACACTTTAGTCGTGACGATACTGGCAGCGATTCCCGCGATTACTCAGGACATCCCAATGCTGGGCCAGAAGATGACGAATACGTTCATGTACAATCCGGCGGTAGCGGGTCATTCCAGCGGGTCCCTCACCTATTCCTTTCGCAGGAATTTTTCCGGGATACGCAACGCTCCGCGCATGAACTTCATCAGCGCTCACACACCGCTTCTTAATCACCGGATCGGTATCGGGGCAAACGTCTTTCAGGAAGATGTTAATTTTCTGAAGAACACTTATATCGGCGCCGCCCTCGCATACCATCTGAAGCTGAACCAGTCGAACGTGCTTTCTTTCGGTGTTAGCGGGGAATACAACACGATCCGCCTGAGTGGCAACACCAACAGCAACCCTGAAGATACCGAGTACGCCAGGCTGGCAAATGGTCAGCTGGACGACATCGACTTTTCGTTCGGGATGCTTTATCACAGCCGTTTTATCAAGGTCGGTTTCGCGGCTAACAGGCTCGCCACCGCGTGGTTGAAAACGGAGGAAGATTTCATCCTCACGAACTTTTATTCCGGCTTCGTCCAGGGAATGATTCCACTCCGGGGCGGGCAGGATCTTCTCGAACCGTATTTCGCTTACCGGAAGTTTTCCGAAACAAACGATGCTTATGATGTAGGGCTTTATTATACCTACAACGACATGATTATGGGCGGAGCGGGATTCCGGAAAGGTTCGATTGGAAGCTTATCGGCCGCGTTCCGGTTGAACAAAAAGCTGATGCTGGGCTACTCGCATGAAGTGCTTTTCGGCGACGTCGCCAGCCAGATAGGAAGCGCAAATGAAATTACGCTTCGTCTTGACTTCAAGGAGTACAGTTACAAAAGCAATTACCGCGCAGATTATAAATCCGCGCTGGCCTACCGGAAGAAGACGGTTGGCACGTCAGGAGCGCGTTCGCCGAAGCAGCTGCATTCGCGCATGAAGAAACTCCAGAACTATTCGCCAAATAAACGGTATCAGTCACGGCCCGTCAAACACGCGTATAATCAGCAGCGAAAACGGAAATCTGCTTACCGACCGAAGTCAGTTCGCAGAAGGTGAGGCTTCGCCTGAAAGATCGCGCAGAACAATATTCCTGAAGTCAATAGGTTGTCCTTCACTTTGAAGTCCGATATATCCGGAACGCAATGGTTTTCCAGGCGCCCAGATCGCCGGATCAAAACCTTCAACCACTCCCCCGCCCATTGTCGGCTTCGCGTATTGCAGCACCGTATCACCATTGATGATGTGCGTGATCAACGAGTCTCCCAGAACGATGAGCTCAGCCGAGACCCATTGGTCACCATCGTATGTTTTTGAACTGGAGGTGAGGCAGTGGCCGTCGTACACAACGCCGTTGTAAACGATATCAGTCCCGGGTGAACACATGTTACCGGTAGGTCTTGGGTTGCCATCACCGAGACCACCAAGGAATTGCATCTCAACCGATATCGGCCAGTTTTGATCTACGGGCATAACACGCGGGTCCTGAGAGTGAAACATGACGCCGCTGTTCCTCAATGTGTAATCGGGTGCTCCCTCCTGCAACTCGCCAACAAACCGATACTCCAGTTTAAGGTGAAAATGGGAGAACGGTGTCTCATAGAAAAGATGTCCGAATTGATCGTTGAAATCGCCGTACGCGTCGTAGCGCACCTGGATCGTACCGTCAGCCACGCGAAACGTATTACCGAAGTTGACACCGGGTTCGTGGTGATTGATCTTAGGGGTCCATCCCTTCAAATCGCTTCCGTTGAACAATGAAATCCAGTTGTCGTCAGATTTCTTTTCAGAGACGGAGCACGCCATGAGGATCACGAGGCAGTAAAAGAAAATTGTCAGTTTCATTTTTTGACCTTTGGAATGAAGGTAACGGTTTGAAGTGATTTACAAAAGTCCGGTGGTTAGCGCGAAATCATCACGCTACCGGTCCGGCGATGGCTCACACGCCGGAATGATGAAGCGGTCCATCATGTCAAATGCATACTGCCGGGGATTGGTATTCCAGTTGGTTCCGTTCATAACAACGACAAGGTCAAGCTCAGGAACCACAAAGATGTATTGACCCCCATATCCCCATGCAAAGAACGATTTTACAGCGTTACACTGCCAGTTGAACGTCGTCGTCCACCAGAAATATCCGTATCCTGTTCGCCTGCCCGACTTCATCAGTGTCTCCGTAGACTGCTTTACCCATTCCGCCGACAGGATTTGCCGGCCTTCATAATAGCCATCGTTCAGATAAAGG
>CBKWFZ010000774.1:0-2517 GCA_966673785.1 uncultured bacterium | reverse complement strand
GTGGATGAAGAACGTTATCGCTATGCGCAAGCGCCTCAACATCTTCGGCAGGGGCGATATGACTTTCATCGACGGATCGAACGCGAAAGTGCTCGCGTTTGCACGCACGCTTGACAAACAGGTGATCATTGTCGTCGCGAACCTTTCGCAATTCTCACAGGCAACGGTATTGAATCTTTCCGCATACAAGGATGCGGATGTTACCGAAGTGTTCAGCCAGAACCGTTTCCTCAACGTAGGCGAGGGTGAATATGCGATCACTATCGGGCCTTACGGCTATTTCTGGCTTCAGGTGGACCGGGCGGAGAAGAAGACAAAAGCGGAAGCCAGTGGCGAACTTCCACTGGTGAAAACCGACATTTCCTGGGAACGACTGCTCTACAACTACAACGAAGTCCGCGATATTGAGCGGCGTATTCTGCCGCCTTTTATGAAGAAGTGCCGGTGGTTCGGAGGCAAAGCGAAGGCGATCAACAAGATCTCGCTACACAAGATCATCCCGCTCAAAGTGGAAGGTGATACTCACTTTCTCTGCATTGTTGAGGTACATTATGTACAACGACTGCCGGAGTTGTATTTCCTGCCGTTGACATTCGCGCCGTCGGACAGTATTCTCGAACGTGTTGAGTACACTGCACAAAGTGTGGTATGTCGCGCTGAAATACAGAACAAGGCTGGCTTTATCATGGACAGCAGCTACGACAAAGTGTTCCGCGATTTTCTTTTCCTCAGCATGGAGAAAGAAATGCGCATCAGGGATGACGAAGGCGGAGTACTCGAATTTAATTCGAGCATGTTCTCGAAGGTCTCGCCGGTGAAAGAGGTGGACTCCAAAATACTGAAAGCCGACCAGAGCAACACTGCCATCATTTACAACGACAAGTATTTTTTCAAGTTTTATCGCAAGCTTGAGAAGGAAATAAATCCTGATCTGGAGATTGTGCGCTTCCTTTCTGAGCAGACTTCATTTCGTAACTCTCCGAAGTACGCTGGCGGAATTGAATACCGCGATGCGGAAGGCAAAACCATTGTTTTTGGATTGCTTCAGGAAAAAGTTGAAAATCAAGGCGATGCGTGGGTGATGACCGTTGATTCGGTCGGGCGCTTTTATGAACGCGTTATGGCCAAGGCAAAGGGTATGAAACTGCCACGCCTGATCAACAGACCGGCGATCCGGTTTGAGGAAGCGCCGGATGAAATCCAGGAACTGATCGGAAAGGGGTTCTATGAACGCATCGTCCGGCTTGGCCAGCGTACGGCAGAAATGCATATTGCACTGGCTTCCGGTAAATCGGATCCCGCGTTCACGCCCGAAAACTTCACCGCCAACTACCAGCGCTCGCTGTATTCGTCGCTCCGTAAGCTGGTACGCGACCGCTTTAGTCTACTGGAGACTACGATTCCAAAGCTGCCTCCGACCATTCAGGATCTCGCGAAACGGATTCTCAGTCAGGAGGACGTGATTCTGGAGGCGTTCAGTGAAGTTTATCAGATCAAGATCAACGCGCTGAAAACCCGCATTCACGGTGATTACCACCTCGGACAGGTTCTCTTTACAGGAAGCGACTTTGTAATAATCGACTTTGAAGGTGAGCCGGGATTTTCGTTTAGTGAGCGGCGCTTAAAGAAGAACGCCCTTAAGGACGTCGCGGGAATGATGCGGTCAATCCATTACGCTGCATTCGGAAAGATTTTGTTGAACGAAAACTATCGTGACCGCGACATGGAACTGCTGGAGGCCTGGGCCGATCAGTGGCAGCATTATGTTAGCCGCTTCTATCTGGGAGCCTATATGGAAAGAATGGGAATGGGCACCAAATTGTCTTATGAACAAGGCGTACTTATTCGTACATTTTTGCTTGAAAAGGCGATATACGAACTCGGATATGAATTGAACGCCCGCCCGGACTGGACGATTATTCCGTTGCGTGGAATAGAGTACCTGGTGAAGCGATTTGAAGAGGAAAGAGACAGCAGGAAGAAGTAGCCTGCAGATTTAGTTCGGTGACTTAAAAAACTACAGCTTATGAGTAACAAGACCGATATCAGCGTGGAAAACAATACTTTGATTTCAGACTATGATATTCATCTTTTCAAGAGTGGAAAACATTACAAGCTGTATGAAAAGCTTGGTGCTCATCCCGTTTCCTTCGCCGGAAAGGAGGGGACTTACTTCGCGGTCTGGGCGCCGAATGCGACATCGATTTCAGTAATCGGATATTTCAACAATTGGCAACCCGGACACCATCATCTGCACCCGCGGTGGGACGGATCCGGAATCTGGGAGGCATTCTTTCCGGGCGTCAGTCACGGGGAGGCTTACAAGTATGCCATACACTCCAATACCGGCGAATACGCTGAGAAGGCGGATCCCTTCGCGACGTACGCCGAAACACCGCCGAAGACTGCCTCCATCGTCTGGGAATCCAAATACGAATGGAAAGACCAGGAGTGGATGCAAAAGCGAAAGAGCATGGCGGGAAAGGCGCAACCGTATTCTGTCTATGAGGTTCACAT
>CBKWFZ010000773.1:0-2519 GCA_966673785.1 uncultured bacterium | reverse complement strand
TCATGAACGCGATAAACGCATACACGAAAGACTCCGTGAGAAACTGACCCATCAGCCGGAACCGTAATGCGCCCACGGTCTTTCTTATGCCTATTTCACGGGCTCTGTTTGCCGATCGCGCCGTAGAGAGATTCATGAAGTTTATACATGCCAGCACGACGATGAAGAACGCGATGGCGCTGAACAGATAGACGTATTCGATATTCCCGTTTGTGCCCAGTTCGTCAGGAAAGCTGGATCTGAGGTGGACGTCCAGAAGCGGCTGTGTTTGGAAACCAAGATGGCCACCGCCCTTTTCGAACTGCTCCAGTGTAACATTGAGAAACTGTTGCAGCTCATTCGTACAATACTTTTTGATGAATGTGTCCAGCGTTGTTTCGATTCCGGATACGGGTACGCCGGGGAGAAGCTTGAAGTAGGTGTATGCCTCAAAATTCAACCACACCGGATTATCAGCATAACCTGAAGTCTCGAGTGACATAACAAAATCAAAAGGCAAATGCGTGTTTCCCGGCGGGTTCTCTGCAATGCCGGTGACTTCGGCAAAGATGGCCCCTTCACTTCCAATAACCAGCGTTCTGCCAATTGGCGCGAGGTCGCCCCTGCCTCTGTAATTGAAGTACCGGACCGCGGCGTTTTCTGAAATCACGATCTTGTTCGGACCCCGAAGCACCTCCTGTGGATTTCCCGCGATGAGCGGATAATTGAAGAATGAAAAGAAATTCGAATCGGCGAGGCAGAAGTTCATCTCGGTGAAGGCTCGGTCCTCAAAACGAACCGGGCACGTGATCCATTTGTCGACGCGCAGAACCGACTCGATTCCGGTGGCTTCCCGTTGCAGCGCTTCGGCCATGGGCAGCCCGACCTGAAGTGTGTTGATCTCCTGGTCCTGCAGTTTTCCGCGGAAGGTCACGCGGTGTATCCGATCCGCATCGGGGTGGAAGCGGTCGTAGCTTAATTCATCGGCGACGTAAAGGAGGATGAGCAGCGACGCGGTTATGCCGAGGGTAAGCCCGAAGATGTTAATGGCAGAATAGGTTTTCTGGCGTTTAAGGATGCGCCACGCGATGGTCAGATAGTTCCGTATCATGAGCGGGTCTGGTATTGAAGGAAAGCCAAATAGTAAACGGCGGTTTCACCACCAGGGTTTGTCGCATAACAGGTTTTGTTTTACGATTGAACGGCCTGTTTGCTCCTGGCAGCTGGCGACTTGTTTCTGGCTTGGGTTCCCGGAATTTTGACATTACCGTTTTCGAACAGCGTCTCCATGCTTCACCGCAAGGACGGAAGGTCGCAAGGAAGGGCGTACATGTGGTATTTAAACGCCGCGAGACTTGAAATACGTAGTCAACTTGTCCGGCATTCGCTCAATGCGATCGCGTTTCAGGTTATGTTTCTCTTATCTTCCGTCAGATCGGAATACACTCGTGCCATCGATGCCGTACAGGTACTCGATGAAAGATTGAGGTTTGTGGTCATTCAACAGCCTTGGACCACCGGGTGAGACGCTTTTCATAATCGGCCGAAAGTTATCTTCCCGTGCGTTGAACCGCGCGCTGTCTGGATACTCCGTAACCAGGACTATGATAAAATGATTTGTGGAATCGAGCGGTGTGCGGAGAAGATGAAAACCAGAAATATGCCCGTCCGACAACGCTGCCTTTCTGAACTCCTTCCAGTTATGCTTATAGTAGAACATAGCCTCTTTCTCAAAATTTGCGTCGATTCGTGCGATGTCGACGGATGAGATGCTTTGCCCCGAAGCTTTTGTAAAAGTCGTGACAAGTAAGAAAGTTATGATATAAGCAAGCTTCATATTGGTGTCGCGCTCTTTCCGCCAAACTACGCAATTCCTTTTGATCATGGGCTCACGCAGATTGGGGCAATCGCGGTCCATTCATCCTGCCGCGATAATCTCGCGTTATAGTTGCTGTGCCTTGCGAACTGCGTACCGTTACGACAGGTAACGCTCGAGGTTTTTTTTAAAGAAGACCGCACTATCCGCCACACTCTTCATGGGACTGATCGCAAAGTTTCCGCCTTGCTCGATAAAGTAGAATTCCATTCCGGAACGAGTCGCCTCCGGAAGGATTACGCGGTAGTCTATTGAGCCATTTCCCAACTCGGTATAATCACGTGACTCTTTATGCATATCCTTGATGTGCCACATGACGAAACGTCCGGGTTGCTGACTGAACAATTGAGCCGGGGATTTTTTCGAGGAGTGCATCACCCAGTACAAATCGATCTGTAGCTTAACCAGTTCCGGATCGGTCTGGTTCATTATGATGTCGTATCCGGTTTCACCGCCGTGTTCTTTGAATTCGAAATCGTGGTTGTGGTAGGCAAAACCAAGCCCCGCCTTGGTCACGCGTGTGCCGATGTGGTTGAGTCTGTCTGCAAGCTTTTTGAATTTGTCGCGTGTGCGGGATTCCGGTGTCAGCCACGGCCAGGTGATATACCGTTGCTTCAACGCGTGAGCGCCTTCGATGCACTGGTCTACGTACCGGTTAAGTGTA
>CBKWFZ010000772.1:0-2522 GCA_966673785.1 uncultured bacterium | reverse complement strand
CATTCACCTGGTCCTGATACCAGCTTCCGATACGCTGCCATTCCAGCGACATCCGGAGCCCCCGAACGCATCCCGGTTTATACGTAATTTCGGCGTTAGCTATCCAACGCGGAGCCTGTGGCATTTCCTTGCCATTGACGTTGCGTACATCGTCTGTGGACCTGTTACTAAGTTGAAACTCCTCAAATCGGTGGATTGCATTCGTCCCGCCGAATCGAAAGACCCACGACTCAATGGGTTTATACGTAAATCCGTATTCAATTCCGCGATGGAGTGTTTTGCCCGCGCTTTGATAATCGGTCGAATTGTCCTGCTGACGAATATTCACCAGTTCTTTGTGTCCGGTCATGTGGTATAACGCAACGTCCGCAAACAGTTTGTTTTGCAGCAGTGCGGCCCAGCCGCCGATTTCGATATTCGAGAAGCGCGCCGGTTCAAGATTGTAATAAAATTGCGAGTCGCCGCCCGCCGCGCCGGGACGTTTCCGAAATATTGCCGTGAGGCCGGGAGGGGAGAAGCCTTCGCTATAGTTGACGTATATACCCTTGTCGTTGAGCAGGTCAAACGTTGCGCCGAACTTTGGTGTAAGCTGTTCATATGCTTTCGATCCGGACGATGCATCGAGGGAGTTGATGTAATCAAACGACATGCGGTCGTACCGGATACCCATCGTCACTCTGAGTCGGTCAAGCGGGTTGAACTCGAATTGTGTGTATGCTGCGTGATTGTTAAGATCCGCCCGATAATTTGCAAGGTAAATGTCAGGTCTTTCCGCGACAATGGTGTACTGCTCAACGGATTTTCCGTCGGGACGGAGCGTCGCTGCAAGGTCAATCTTGTGGGACCAATAGTCTGTAGGAGAAATATCGATGCTTCCTCCAATGAGCAGTCTTGCATCCAGAAAGCTAAACCTCATGCGATGCTGCAGTAGCGCCACTTTGCTGTGGAAACTATTGCGGTTTTTTTCGCCGGAAGCCGTCGTACTACCGGAGGTCCAACGGATCCCATAGTTCGGATTCTGTTCGATGAAGTTATCGCGATAGGCCAACGTCAGCATCGTTTCGTGCTGGTTATTCCAGGCCTGGACAATACTAAACCGGCTGCGCTGGGAATGTACTTTTCGATATGTGAAATTCGTCGTGCTTGCGTAATCCCGATTATGAAACGCTATGCTGTCTACACTTCCGGCCATATCGGAGTAATATTCGTTGCCGGCAAATGATGCAGTGATCGTGGTTCGGGGTCCCAGTGTGTAATCCATCCTGACGTTCACCGATGATTTGTCGTAATCGCTATAGGTCTGCCAGGCATTGCGTTGTCTTGCCTCGAATCCAGTTATATATACGCCGAGCTTTTTAGCAATCGTGCCCCCTGACGCGTACTGAACACGTTGGTATCGCCAGTGATCGGCCTGTATACCAAGTTTAGCTGTGGCCATAGCAGTGGGTCTGTGTGTGATAAAATTTATCGCACCGCCTACTGCCTCGGGTCCGTAGAGCGACGAAGCGGGACCTTTGACAACCTCAATGTTCGAAATGCCGAATACGTTCATCTCAATAAGGGCATTGTGGTTGAAGATCCCCATCGGCCGGAGCGGAAGCCCGTCTTCGAGATATAGAAAGTATGCGGATGTACCCATCGGCTGCCGGATCGACATCGCATGCTGTTCATTGTTATAGTTCAGCATTACAGCGCCTGGCACTTTGTTAACGAGTTCGGTGATCAGTACCGGTTTTGTTTCATTGATCGTTGAGGAGGAAAGTTTGCTTATCGCGACAGGTGATTCAGTTCGTAACGCTGCTTCCCTGTTCGCCGTAACCACAACCTGCATGAGACTGTTCACGGATGGGTTCAGGGAAATGGTCATGTGTTTCCCGGAACATGGCACCACACGGTTTTCGTATCCGATGAACCTAACCTCCAGTGAGTCGTGCTGGCTGGATTTGTTGAGTGTGAACTGGCCATTGGCGTTTGTGGCGGTGCCGTCACCGCCGGAACGAAGCAGGATGTTGGCACCAGCCAGAGGCTCCTTCGTTTCATTGTCGATTACGCTGCCGGTGATCGTCTGCTGAGCGACTACGGTCATACTAGTAATGGTAATAGCAATGGCTATTGATAGTAGTTTTTTCATTGGGTATAGCATAGCACCCCGGTGTATGCCTGGAAGCTTACACGGTGATTAAAAATTGATCCTTGATTTATGTAGACGAAATATGCGTTACGACAAGAACGCAGGGGGATGAAATGGTTTGGATCGGTACGCCGAGGATGTTCCCGGAAGATAGAGGCTGCCATCTTCTTTGCAATCCGAATCTAAGCCTGGCACATGGCCGTTTTCGAAAACAAGAAATACGGAAAATTCGAGCCGGTCTTTTCCGGAAGGCATCGATTGATCTTCAGTTCCTGCCGAAGGTACATCGAGATTCTGTTGCAGAAAGCACTGACCGTTGCATACAACCATTGGCTTATCCTTATTAATACACAACACGTCGGCAATGTATTGCCGGTTTATTTGAAAATAC
>CBKWFZ010000771.1:0-2526 GCA_966673785.1 uncultured bacterium | reverse complement strand
GTATAGAACACGCTCGCGTCAACGTGAAAGAATCCGGACGTCGTGGCGTTCATGAAAGCGTAGTTCAGGTTAACGTTCCAGCTTTGTTCCGGTCTGAGTTCCTCCATGATCACAACCTCCCGCGAGCCGGTTAGAGCCGCGTGGTCCTCCGTAAACAAATTTACCACCCTGAAACCATTTCCTGCGCTCAACCTTAGCGTATGATCCTTCGCCGGGTGAATCTTCATACTGAGGCGCGGCGAGAAGATGGCACCGTGCTCGTTATGATTGTCATAACGGATTCCTCCGAGAAGGGTGAATGTTTCGTTATGTATGTATTCATCCTGAATGAAAATACCGGGCAGGATCGTGGTCGCGGGCTCGTTCTTTCCCTCGCCCATGGTACCCGGTGTATTGTCGTCATAGCGGACCAGGCGGAATGGAACGCCGGCAAGCAGTTCATGTCTGCCAAAGGTTCGCTGCCACCGGAGTTGTGCAAACATGACATGCTGATCAGCCTGGTAGCTGGTGGTTCCGTAATACGAGTCCTGCAGGTGGTAGTTGTATGAATAGTCAGCCGCCAAACTCCCGGTTTTCACCGGCATTCCGTAGTTACCGATCAGTTCGAACCGGTTCGTGTAGATGGATTCACCATAGATCTGGTCACTGCCCCTGAAGCTGCGGTTCCACTGCAGTTCTCCACCCCAACGGTCCTCATATACGTAGCGAAGGGCCAGCGACGCGGGCAGCCCGGACTCCCTGCTGAAATCCCATTTGTTGAATACGGAAATACGATCCTGCAGGGTGACATCGGTGAAGTTGTCGTCGTTGATGTCGAGTACGTTACCGTATTTGAAATAGTTGACGCCCAGGAGACCGGAAACCTTTCCGGATCGCATGGTTGCTGAAAGATCAGCGTTCAATTCGCCGATGGAAGTACCTGAAATATCGGCGCGGAACGCTGGTGACGTTGCAGGATCTTTTGTAATGATGTTTATTAGTCCCCCCACGGCTTCCGATCCGTAAAGGGTGGATGCGGGACCTTTCACAACTTCAATTCGTTTCACCATGCTGTTCGGAATTCCGGAGAGACCGTAAACAGTAGCGAGGCTGCTGACAACCGGCATGCCATCGATCAACAGCATGGTGTAGGGACCTTCCATGCCGTTGATGTGGATATCGCCTGTATTACAAACGTTGCAGTTGAGCTGAGGCTGAACACCATTTACCATGCCCAGCGCTTCGAAGATGCTCGGCGTCGGATTTTTCCGGAACAACGCCGGTGAATAGATCTCAACGGGAATGGGAGAGTTCATGCGTGTAACCTCTTTCATTGTTCCGGATACCACGACAACCTCATCCAGCGATTTGGAATCCGGGGAAAGGTAAAATGTATGGGTCTGCCGCTCGCGCGAGACGGTAACCGTATCAGTTTGGTACCCCACGTAAGACAACACCAGCCGGGCAATGCCGCCGTCACGAGTCTCTATCGAGAACCTGCCATCGATATCCGTCGTCGTGCCGATAGCGGTGCCAACAACCTGAACGTTACAATAGGGAAGGGTCTGACGGCTTTCTGCATCACGTATCATGCCCTGAACAACGGACTGGGAGAACCCAGTGAGGGACTGGCACAGGACAGTTACCGCAAGACATAGCCGGTATAGGTTCGTAGTTGTCATTTTAGTGAAGACACAATCGTCTTTATGTTGGCATTAAACATTTCGATATAAGTCCCGGCTCCGGATCCTGGCGAGCCGAGCGCGTCCGAATAAAGGCTTCCGCCGATGACTACTTCCCATCCTTTGTTATGGCATCCTTCCATAATGGCGCGAATGGAACGCTCAGATACAGAAGTTTCGACGAATATGGCCTTGATCTTTCGTTGAATAATGAAGTCGACAAGTCCGGTCACGTCACGCAGTCCAAATTCCGCAACGGTAGAGATACCCTGAAGGCCACGGACTTGCATGCCATAGGCGTCGCCAAAGTATCCGAATGCGTCATGGGCGGTGATCAGCACGCGCTGGGACTCCGGTATCGAGAGGATGGCGGCTCTAACGGCCTTGTCGAGTGAATCGAGACGCTGCTGATACTTCCTGTAATTCTGTTCATAATATGCAGCGTTCGCCGGGTCCGTTTCCTGAAAAGTTTGCTTCACTGTGGCAGCCACGTACTGCCATAATGAAACATCAAACCAGATATGAGGATCGTGAGCGGTGACTCCGGTCCCAACCGTGCGCAGGAGGTACTCCGGTATATCACGCGTTACGGCAACAACATTCTTCGATGTACCGGTCTTCTCAAAAACGCTACCCATCTTACCTTCAAGATGAAGGCCGTTGTAAAGGAGAAGATCGGCGTCGGCGATTCTCCTGACATCACCGTGACTGGCTTTGTACAGATGCGGATCGACTCCGGGCCCCATCAGAGCGACTACGTGAACCGCTGTATCGCCGATGTTTTGAGCCACGTCGGCGATCAGACCGGTAGTGGTTACAACGTTCAGCTTACCCGGAACTCCGGAGGAACGCGAATCACATGATA
>CBKWFZ010000770.1:0-2530 GCA_966673785.1 uncultured bacterium | reverse complement strand
TCATAAGACAACAGATTTACAGTCTGTCCCAGTTGGCCGCTTTGGTATTCCCCCGAATTTGAAATGCTTCAATGAACGCGCTACCTGTCTTGAAATGCGTTTCAAAAAACAGGAGTGCAAAATTATACCGTTTTCTACTTTTTCAAAACTTATACGCAGAATTTCAAAAGATTCTTGTTTGAGCAGGCATCTCAAACCTAGGCGTTTACATGGCGACAATATTGGTAATCACTCCTTCACCGAACTCCTGCCGGAAGACCTCAAGAATATGCGCCCGGTGAAACTCAAAATCATGCCGCATTGACGGGGAGTCAAATTCGACAAACAAAACGGTATTTTTTATATAGAGTTTGCGCGTACGTCGTGCGATTGGCTTTCCGACAAGCCGCTCCCAAGAAGCCATAATACTCGCCTCGTCAAAGCGACCCCGAAGGTTATAAGCGTTCAGCAACTCCCGGATTGCGTCACCCACCGATTGAAATTCATCTTTCTTTTTCATGGTTCGAGTTGCTTTTGTTTGGAAATCTTCCCGTTATCCACCGCAAATATCGTGACCGGCATATCCATACTGCGCAACAAACCTGCGGTACGGTCAGGCCGGGCATCCGAAAGAAACAATTGCCCCGAATCTTCACGAATCCGGGCCAGCAGGCGTTCAATTCGCTCGTCGTCCAACTTGTCAAATACGTCGTCCAGCAATAACACCGGTTTGAATCCTTTGTAAGCCCGGAAGATTTCGTACTGGGCAAGTTTGAGTGCAATGACAAAAGACTTTTGCTGACCCTGCGAGCCAAACCGTTTCATTTCCCCGGTATCAAGGAGAAACTCGTAATCATCGCGATGCACACCAAAACTGGTCCGCTGCAGGATCAGATCCTTTTGCCGATCGCGTTTCAGGCCGTCGGAAAATTCACACATGTGAAGCTGAGAAGAATACACAAGCTTCGTTGCCTCTCCGTCCCCTGCCAGCCATTGCGAATTTTTCTGAAATGTGGTCTGAAACTCCGCAATGAATGCAACCCGCCTCTTATATATATAGTCTCCCGCTTCCGCCAGGATCCGGTCATACGATTCGAGGGCAAGGAAGTCTGTTTTACCCTTTTCTGCAAACATTCGGAGCAGGGAGTTCCTGTTCTTCAACGCCTGACTGTAACGGATCAGGGTTTCCAGGTAAACTTTGTCGACCTGACTGATAATTCCGTCAAAAAACTTCCGCCTCGACTCGCTTCCCTCGCGCACCAGGTCGGTATCATCAGGTGCCATGAGCACCAGGGGAACGCGGCCGATATGATCACTTAACTTTTCATATTCAGTGCCGTTTACCCGGAACACTTTTTTTGTTCCAGGTTGAATCCCGGTCGATATCTCAAGAACCTTATCATCCTCCCGGAAACGGCCCGAGAGCATGGCAAAGCTTTCGCCCTGCCGGATGCACTGGAGGTCTGTTGCAGCAAACGCGCTTTTCGTTAAAGCGAGGAAGTAAACCGCGTCGAGCAGATTTGTTTTGCCACTCCCGTTTCTGCCCACAAATACGTTGATCGACGGATTGAGTTCAATATCGAGACCCTCGTAATTCTTGTAGTTAACCAGCCGCAGATTTTCCAAATGCATACAGGAATTAAAGGGGAAAGTTTGGCGAATGTTCGTTGGGAGATTATTTTCGCAACTCGGATTCAAAAATAGGGATATGGCTACGACTACAAAAGCTAAAACCGCCTCGGAGACGCCGAAGAAGGGGGAGAAATCGCAGTTCACGAAGGATACCTACCTGTATTGGTACGAGAGCATGCAACTGATGCGGAAGTTTGAAGAGAAGGCGGGTCAGCTTTACGGTATGCAGAAGATTAAGGGATTTTGCCATCTCTACATCGGCCAGGAGGCCTGCGCATCCGGTGCTGCTTCGGCACTCAAGAAAGGCGACAAATGGATTACCGCCTATCGCGACCACGGTCACCCGCTGGCGCTTGGAACAGATCCAAAAGCCATCATGGCTGAACTTTACGGAAAAGAAACGGGAACCACCAAAGGCAAAGGCGGTTCCATGCACATCTTTGACAAGAAACACAATTTCATCGGCGGACACGGAATCGTAGGCGCTCAGGTGCCGCTTGGCGCCGGGATCGCTTTCGCTGAAAAGTACAACAAGACCGGAAATCTTTGTATCTGCTACATGGGCGACGGAGCAGTCCGCCAGGGTGCGTTTCACGAAGCCCTGAACCTCGCTATGCTTTGGAAACTCCCGGTGATCTTTGTGATCGAAAACAACGGTTACGCCATGGGAACAAGCGTTCAGCGAACTTCGAATGTTCACGAGCTGTACACGCTTGGCGAAGCCTATGACATCCCCTCGGAGCCCGTTGACGCAATGAACCCGGAAGACGTTCATATCTCGGTCGCCAAAGCAGCTGAGCGGGCGCGCGCCGGTGAAGGACCATCGCTGCTCGAATTCAGAACCTACCGCTATAAAGGCCACTCTATGTCCGATCCCCAGAAGTACCGGACGAAAGAGGAAGTCGAACAATACAAACAG
>CBKWFZ010000769.1:0-2538 GCA_966673785.1 uncultured bacterium | reverse complement strand
AATCGAAGAAGCTAACATCAGCGACATTGTATTGATCTGCGTTAAGGATTACGACCTTTCTCCTGTCATGTCGCAAATGAAATCAATGCTGCATTCAACCTCCGTGATAATCCCGCTCATGAATGGAGTCGACATTTATGAGCGTGTGAAAAAACATTTTCCCGAAAACACAGTGCTGCCATCGTGTGTCTACGTGGCATCGCATATCAAATCGCCCGGCGTTGTCGAACATAAGGGAAACGCCGGAGTCATCTATTCGGGTCCTGACCCGGCAGAACACGCAGCCGATTACAATTGGATTTCAGCTATCTTCAACACAGCTGGTATCCGTTTTGACTTTGGAGACAATGTCTTTGACGAAATCCGACGGAAGTTCCTATTCATCGCAGGTTTTGGATTGATCACGGCACTGCATAACAAGTCAATTGGAGAAATCCTCGCCGACGATGGACTCCGCAAGGAGGCCGAACTCCTGTTAGAGGAGTATGCCAGGGTTCTGTATGACCCGCACCAAATTGAAGCGAGCATTGAAACCGCACTCAGGCGGGCTGAAACATTTCCTTTCGACACCAAGACCTCTTTACAATTGGATATCCATAGCTCAAAGTCGCCAGACCGGAATGAATTGGATTTGTACGTCAGGCCGCTTTTTAATGGAAAAAGGCAACCATCGGGGTTTGTGTCGAGGATTACAAAGGACATTCGTGAGCAAAGCCGAAAGAACACGGTGCAGCCTACGGTCAAAAAATAGCAGTATTCACCGCAAAGGCGCAATAACGGAAGGAAAAGTTGCAAGCCTCAAGCCGCAAGTTGCAAGGTTGTTCAGCTGAAAATTTCAATGTCTGCTTCCACTGTGTGCTGGGCTCCTTTTCACCGCGAAGGCGCGATGACGCAAGGGAACGCAAGGAAAGCTGCAAGCCTCAAGCTGCAAGCGACAAGTTTGTTCAGTGCAAAATTCATACTCCACTTCACCATGTGTTACGCTCCTTTTCAATCGGACGCGACGTATTTTTTCCTAACTTGTACTACCTTCCGCCTCCCTCCATGAGAATATTCATCGCTCTTGTGCTGTTCTCGTTTTCCGTTTCCGGTCTCGCGGCTCAAACGAAGACAATTGAAAAACTTGAGAGGGAACTCGCATCAAAACACGACACAGCCAGGATTAATGCGTTGAACACGCTCACGCGGCTGTATCTGAATACCAATCTCGCTCACGCGGACAGCCTGGCGAGACAAGCACGCCTCCTGCTGCAAGATATCTCACATCCGGAAGGAAACGTCAGAAATCTCAACTTTCTCACCTACACGACCAGTTCGCTCGGCGACTTCAAAAGCGCCATGGAATTTTCCGACTCCGCCGTACGGGAGGGCGACGAACTTGGCGACGCGTTTCTTTCGGCTGAGACGTATCTGTACCGCTATCTGCTCTTTTTCAAAAAAGGTGACTATAACGCCGCCAAAGATGTTGCAGAAAAAGCAATGCAATACGCCGAAGAAGCTGATTCGGAAAAGCTGCTCGCAAAGGCTAACGATAATATCGGTGTACTACACGGCATCAAAGGTGAACACGCCGAAGCGATACGGTACTTTATGAAATCGCTGGCGTATTCCGAGAAGATCAAGGATCTACCCGGAATAAATCTCGCGTACAATCACCTTGGTCATACTTTCGAGTTAGCCCAGAACTACGACAAAGCCCTTGAATACCTTGGCAAAGCAGTCGAAACGAGCGCGAAGACCAACGACCTGTACAATATGGGATGGTCCATGGTTAATCTCGGTGTCGTTTACTCGCGGATCAACAAATACGATACGGCACTCGCGATTTACCATCGCGCTTTGGCCGTCGCAGAACAGGTCAAAGATCAGCGACTGATACTAACCTGCCTCGACAATATCGGTGGAAAATACACGCTGAAGGGTGACTTCAAGAACGCAAACAGATTCCTGCAGCGCGCGTACCGGCTGTCGGAAGCATCCGGTCAGAATTCTCGAACGGTGTACATCATCGGCAATCTCGCGGAGAATCACCTCTACATGAAACAGTATGACTCAGCGCGGTACTTCGGCGAAAGGCAGCTGGATCTCGCTTTATCCGGCGGACTCATATCCGAACAAAAAGTTGCCTATTATAACCTTTCGCAGATCTACGACAGCCTCGGTGATCACCGTTCCGCATATAAGGCTCTGCTGGGGTACATTGCTGTGAATGATTCGATATTTAACCACCAGAAGTCGGACCAAATTGAAATGCTGCGGGAAACTTTTGAAACCGAAAAGAAAGAACGCGAGATCGAGAACCTGCGTGTCGTCAACGAAAATGCGCAGTTGAGAAACCGTGCCTTCGCCGGTGCAGCCATTTCGTTTCTTGTGCTCGGCGGACTCGTTTACTATGTTCAGCGACTGCGAACAAAACGAAACCGCATGCTTCTCGAAAAGGAGCAGGAAGTAGATCGATTGAAGTCGCGTTTCTTCACCAACATTTCGCATGAATTCCGGACGCCGCTTACGCTGATACTGGGCCCCGTCAAGGACATG
>CBKWFZ010000768.1:0-2543 GCA_966673785.1 uncultured bacterium | reverse complement strand
CGGTCAGACAAAACGGCAAATGGTCTGACCCGGTCATAGCACCTTTCTCCGGACAGTTCAGCGACGCGGATCCCTTCTTTTCGCCGGATGGGAACCGGGTCTATTTTATTTCGCTTCGGCCAAAATCCGGCATCGGCGATCCCCGGAAGGACTTTGATATCTGGAGTGTTACCTATGACAACGGGCGCTGGCTTGCCCCGCAACACGCCGGAGATAGTGTCAACACCGATAAAGACGAACTTTACCCGACTGTATCGCGGAATGGGAACCTGTTCTTCAGCAGAGAAACGGATAATGGATACGACGTTCTGATGTCCTCAGCAACGAAATCCGGCTTTCGATCCCCGTCACCTGTAAAGGGAGCATTGAATACAAAAGCAATCGAATATGATGCTTACGTGTCACCCGATGAACATTACATTATATTCACATCCATTGGAAGAGACGACAGCATGGGTAGCGGAGATCTATATATCAGTTACAACGATAACGGAGAATGGACTGAAGGGCGGAATCTCGGCGATGGTGTGAACTCAACGGCGATGGACCAATGCCCAGGCATGTCACCTGACGGAACA
The DNA here is from genome assembly GCA_966673785.1 of uncultured bacterium. Classification (GTDB taxonomy): domain Bacteria; phylum Bacteroidota; class Bacteroidia; order Cytophagales; family Cyclobacteriaceae; genus Ohtaekwangia. The sequence continues at coordinate 1,965 of CBKWFZ010000768.1, read as the reverse complement.
ACATTCTTTTTTACGAGCTTTAGGGATAACAAAAGCTTCTTCTTTAAACGCCCGGTAAAAACATCCGAATATTATGAACTATTATCGTCCCCCTTTAACGGCCTTGGAAACATTTTTTCCGTTTCATCAAAGCATATATTAGAATCGTCGAAATATGAAGATTAATCTGTGGCTTCTCCTGCTGTTGCCATGTGTCATTGCATATTCGCAAGACATGCGCAAGTACGAACATCGCGCGAACGGATTCGAATACATTGAAATTGTTAAAGGCACTGACAACGGCAAACTCCCGTTACTGATCGCATTCCATTATTCCGGAGGAAGTCCCGACGAGACTATTTCCGATTATGAAGTTCTCCGAAATCCGGTCAGAATTATACTTCCTAAAGGGAATAATAGAAAGCGAGGCGGATTCTCCTACTACCCGGCAGCTTACTATCAAAAGGACAGCCTGTCACAATTCAAAACCGCCAGACTGGTGGTGGATAGCATTGCGAAATTCGTTCAGACGATGTCCGAAAAGTACGGCCAAAAGCCCGTCGTGAGCGGCATTTCCCAGGGCGGAGACATCGCCTTTCTGCTTGCACGGTATTACCCGGAATTATTAAAAGCGTCTTTTCCCTTTGCCGCAGTAATCAATTCTCAAACAATAAAAGGACTAAAGAACTATCCGGTCACGCAGATTCCAGTTTACATTTTCCAGGGAGAGAACGACGAAATCGTCAACGTTGCCTATACGAGAGCGTGTATTGATAAGATTGCGAAGCACATGAACATCGTGTTGCAAACATACCCGGGACTGGGACATGATATTTCAGACCAAATGAAAGCCGACTATTCAAAGCGCATCGACGCGATAAACGAAGATTGAACTTATGATCGTACGAATTGCTATCGTTCTCCTCGTACTACTCTCGTTGGCAACCGCGGTTGTTGCCCAGAAAGGTAAAGTTGAAATACAACTGATACATAATGATGAGAGGGAGAAAACCACGAAAGCCCAACTGTTAAAGTTGTTATCCACATATGACCTGGATCGGTGGATATTCACAGACAAAGTTGTTATCGAAAGTGGAATACGGGTAGTACCACATAGTCATCCTGTCCTGACCCTTAGCACCAGGCATATTAAGGACGAGGATTTGTTGCTTGCAACCTTTATACACGAACAATTGCATTGGTTCGTTAGCAGTCATCCCGCGAAAGACAGTATTTACAAGTCGTTAAAAGCGCAGTACCCTGATCCAGTCACAACCTTTCCCGACGGCAGTGGCGACGAAATAAGCACCTATTACCACATTCTGATTTGCCATCTTGAGCACAAAGCACTGAAGGAAATACTTGGGGAACTCCGGGCTTTTCAAATATTATCATTCTGGCAAAAAGATCACTACCGGTGGATATACCGCGCAGTCATTGAAGATGAGCAGAAACTGGATAGTCTGGTGAAAAAGTATGCGATATCGCCGTAGGATGTGCAGCCGTATTGAAGTCCCGGCTTTAGCATAGTAGGGATTAACTTAGTGTCTGTTTTGCGAAAGCTTAACCCGAAAACCAACCTGGCTGAACAACTAGCATTTAAAGGAGGCATAGAACACCTTCCAGCTAAAAAACATCGACCTTCTGGGGAACACTAAGTTCACTTCCTTCCTTTGCATATTTCTGCCGGTATTCAAGCGGGCTGATCCCTGCATATTTTTTGAACACGTCTCTGAATGCCTTGGAATCCTGGTAGCCGCAATCGTACATAATTTCAGTAACTGATTTCCTTCCTATTTCCAAATCTTTCCTGGCAGTTTCAATTCGGATCCGCTGCGTGTATTCATTGATAGAATATCCGGTAGCTGCCTTAAATCTGCGTTCCAGGGTGCGCCTTACCAAATGATGTTGGCTCGCCAAATCTTCCACCGTAAACTTCTCAGCATAATTGTTTTCAATGAATTCCTGCACTTTCAGAATCATTTC
>CBKWFZ010000767.1:0-2544 GCA_966673785.1 uncultured bacterium | reverse complement strand
GGTTGAGGTGTTCAAGGAAATACAGTTTTATTCACACGTCATCCATCTCGTGTCGAAGGTCACGGGTACACTGAGAGACGGGGGTTCCGTTATCCGGATGGGCGCTGACACATTTCCGGCAGGTACGTTATCTGGCGCACCGAAGCACATGGCGATGACGCTTATCAATAAATACGAGAATATCAACCGCAGCTTTTACGGCGGCGCAATTGGTGTTATCGGATTTGACGGCACTTTCAATCACGCGATCATGATCCGGACTTTTCTAAGTCATCAGAACAAGCTGATCTTCCAGGCCGGCGCCGGTATAGTTTCGAAGTCGGTTGCGGAAAGTGAATTACAGGAAGTGGGTAACAAACTGGCCGCCCTTCGTAAGGCGATCCTGATGGCTGAAAAGATTTAAGAAAGAAACAACTAACGTGCAGAGGATAGACATACAATGAAAATTCTGGTTCTCGATAATTACGATTCGTTCACGTACAATCTTGTGCATATCGTCCGTGCGCTTGGCTATCACGTTGATATTTTTCGCAATGACAAGATCGCCATCGATGACGTAGGGCGGTACGACAAGATTTTGCTTTCGCCGGGACCGGGAATTCCCGATGAGGCCGGTATCATGAAGGATGTGATCAAAGTCTACGGAAAGACCAAAAGCATTCTCGGTATTTGTCTGGGGCACCAGGGAATTGGTGAAGTATTTGGTGCGGCACTTTTTAATATTCCCAAGGTACTGCATGGCGTTACATCGCAGACGGAAGTGAAGGACCATGACGAGTATCTGTTCCGGGGCATCTCACCGGTCTTTCAATCCACGCATTACCACTCCTGGGCAGTACGTCCGGAATCCATACCGGCGGAACTCAGGGTGACGGCCGTTAACAATGAGGGATTGATCATGGGCCTGAGCCACGTCGCTTATGATGTCCGTGGTCTTCAGTTTCATCCGGAGTCGGTGATGACGCCGGAAGGCCCGCGAATGCTCAAGAACTGGCTTGAAAACTAAAGTGTAAACCGGGATTTGAAAGCGACATTGAACACATGTGGATGAAACAGATATTAAATGAACTGATCGAGCATCGTTCGCTCACCAAGGAAACCGCGAAGACGGTTCTGGTCGAACTGACGTCTGGCAAGTACAACCATAGTCAGACCACAGCCTTTATGACTGTCTATATGATGCGTAGTATTACCGTAGACGAACTTCAGGGATTCCGGGACGCGATGCTTGAGCTTTGTAAGCCCGTTAAGTTCGATCAACCGGTCATGGATGTGTGCGGGACCGGTGGTGATGGTAAGAATACGTTTAATATTTCGACGCTCTCGGCTTTTGTCGTTGCGGCAGCAGGCCAGCCCGTCGCAAAGCATGGGAACTACGGCGTTTCGTCGGCGTGTGGATCTTCAAATCTGCTTGAGCATTTCGGCTACCGGTTCACAAATGACGAAGATGAACTGAAGCGCAGTCTCGACCGCGCGAATATCTGTTTTATGCACGCGCCGTTGTTTCACCCTGCGATGAAGAACGTTGCGCCTATCCGCAAGGAACTTGGTGTTAAAACGTTCTTCAATATGCTTGGCCCAATGGTTAATCCTGCTTTTCCAAAGCGCCAGCTCGTTGGCGTTTTCAGTCTTGAACTTGCACGTCAGTACGGGTATCTCTATCAGAATACGGACAAGGATTTCGTGATCCTTCATTCAATAGATGGCTATGATGAAGTTTCGCTAACATGCCCGTTCAAGTACTTCTCCAACCAGGGTGAGTGTATTGCCGAACCCGCCGACCTCAATCTGCCTCATCTCAGCTTACAGGATCTCCGCGGCGGGGACTCCATCGAAGAGTCGGCGGAAATATTCATGAAGGTTTTGCAGGGTGAGGGAACGGAAGCTCAGAATGCGGCGGTTTGCGCCAATGCAGGGATGGCTCTTTTTGCAGGACATCAGGGCGACGGCATCATCTCCTGCGTAGAGCGCGCACGAGAAGCGTTGTTGTCGGGAAAGGCCTTGTCGGCGTTTCGCAAACTTATCGATCAAAACTAGGCAGCTATGGATATTCTGGAAAAGATTGTGGCTTACAAGCGCAAAGAAGTTGAGGATCGCAGATCGCTGTATCCGGTCAAGCTGCTTGAACAAAGTATTTACTTCAGGACAGAGCCGGTCTCGATGTCAAAATACATTTTGCGCGATGACCTTTCCGGTATAATCGCCGAATTCAAAAGGAAGTCGCCTTCGAAGGGCGTGATCAATGCCTATGCAGCTGTCGAACGGACTACCATCGGGTACATGCAGGCCGGCGCATCCGCATTGTCGGTGCTTACGGATCAGCCATCGTTTGGTGGCGCAAACGCGGACCTTACAACGGCGAGGAAATACAACTATTGCCCTATACTTCGGAAGGATTTTACCATCGATGAGTATCAGATCATCGAAGCCAAATCGATAGGGGCTGACGCGATCCTACTGATCGCAGCGATCCTTGAACCGGCAGAAGTGAAACGGCTTTGCGCTTTTGCTCAGTCCTTCGGCATGGAGGTTCTTCTCGAAGTT
>CBKWFZ010000766.1:0-2545 GCA_966673785.1 uncultured bacterium | reverse complement strand
TGGTGTCATTTTCATATCAGGTATTTCTTGGAAGGAAAATTGCCGAGTTGCATAAGATCGGTTTCGGAATCTCCGCTGGTTATACCAGCAGCCGCATCGACGCCGACGAACTTGACGACATCCAGGATCCCGTATTCGGGAACAACACCTCGTCGATGGACGGGCAGTTCGGAATGCACTACCAGTACAACCGGTTCAAGCTTGCATTCGCAATACCAAGGTTGTTCGAAAGCTACGTGGCGTCGGAAAACTCATTCAATGCCCGGGGTATCACGCAGATTGAAAACACGATTAGTGCGATCAGTTATGACTTCTTCCTCGGACCGTCGGTTTCTTTCGAGCCGATCATCACATACCGGACTTATGAAGCAGTTGATGACCAGCTCGAGGCGCTGGCTTCACTTAAGTTCACGAACATCGGGTGGATAGGCGGTGCTTACCGTCAGGATTATGGAGCAGTCGCATTTCTCGGCGTAAACATCAAAGAAAAAATCAAAGTCGGCTATGCGTATGAATTCGCTACTGAACAGTCGGACCGGATCGGAAACGGAACCCATGAAGTGCAACTGGTCCTGCGTCTGGGTAAGAAACAATTCACGCGGCCGCAGGTTATTGTAAAGACTGAACCGGCCTCCACGTTGCCCTCGTCGGTTGCCCAGACAGATGATACCGACCGCGGCCTCGTCCCCGAGGAACCGGAACCAGACCCGGAGATGAACGAAGAGCCGTCATCGCTGGAACCGACACAACCCGAAACAAGCGTGGTCGTATCAGAGACGAAGGATGCTCCTGTTTCTCAGCCTCAAACTGAAGAGCGTGTCTCAGAGCCACCGGTAATTGTGCAGCAGGCAGTCCAACCGGAAGAAAAGACAACGCAAGCGCAGCCGGAAGAGAATGCGCCTGAACAGGCCCCGGCAGTGAAACGATTGAACGGGCAGTCACTTGCGCCAGGTCACTATGTCGTCGTCGGTGCTTTCCGCAATCTGCAGAATGCCCTCGACTACACGGCTACCCTGAAAAGGGCAGGATACCCTGCGAACGTGGCATTCCAGGAAGAGCGCTCCTTCTACATTGTTCACATGCTTAACGCCACAACGATCGAAGAAGCGAGGATTCAACGGGACAAGTACAGACGCATGTCGCGCTACTCGTTCCGGGATACGTGGATTCTTTCTATCGAGTAACTTATCGACTGAGCATTCATCTAAGATGTCGTTGCGACCACTGGTCGTCTTTAACCGGATTCTGATTCATCCGGTTTCCGGATTCATTTATGTTCATTTATGCCAGAATACGCGTACCGCACGGCTGGCATCTTCTTTTTAGCAGCTTGGCTCGTAACGAGTCCAATGCACGCTAACCATGATCCGAAATTTCGCAGCGCTCCTGCTTTCCATCTTGTTCCTTCCTTGTTTCGCTCAGAATAGCGACACTGCATTAATCTCTATTCAGAATTTCAAACTTGATCCGGGAACGTTCAGCTGGCGTGACGGCAATTCATTCTACGATATGACCAACTGGGATTCCGGTCCCTACACACAGGGAAACCTGAAACAGTACGCCGGAAACAGCTGGCAGTTCAGAATGAACTATCGTCTGCTTTTTCCGAACAGCTACAACGCGTCGTATGAGGAGGGCTACCCGCTGTTGATCATGTTTCATGGTGCCGGTGAACGCGGCAATTGCTGGGAACAGAATTGCTATTGCGTTGAATGCAATCCGAATCAACCTGAAGATGGCAAAGCCCAGAATCAGTTTCTGAACAACGACCATATGCTCGTTCACGGTGGACAACCCTTTTTGAACGCAGTGAACCTGGCCGGGTCAAAAAAAGCTGAGGATGAGTCGCTAAACCCGCGTGCATTTCCTGGCTTCGTGCTGTTTCCACAAATGGAAAACAGCTGGGGCAGCGCAGGGTCTTCGACGTCGGCCGTGAGCTACGCACTGCGAATATTAAGGCTTGTGATGAAAGAACATAACGTTAACCCGGATCGCGTTTACATCGCCGGGTTATCCATGGGTGGGCAGGCTGTACTCAAGTCGCTGACGATGGCCGACTGGCTTTTTGCAGCGGGTATCGCGATGTCGCCGGTGCCTTTTATCCAGGATTTCGACTACGAAGGCAGCGTCACTGTTCCCCTATGGCTCTTTCAGGGCGGGCTCGATCAGTTTCCAAAACCGGCTCAGACTGAACAGTTCATCAACCTGTTCAAAACAGCTGGGGGAGCAGTCCGATATACCTTTTATCCCGATGCCGGACACAATACCTGGTCACGTGCATTTGCAGAACCAGAATTCTTTTCCTGGCTGATGCAATTCAAGCGAAACGACATCTACTCCTACTTTGAAACGGATTATCTCTGTGCCACGTCGGACGAAGGCGTGCAGCTTGCATTACCGCCGGGATTTCCGGGGTATCAATGGGAAAAAGATGGCGCAGTGATCGATGGACAAACCGAAAACGTGTTGCTTGCGGACGAGCCCGGGATCTACCGCGCGCGGCTCAGTCGGAAGGAGAATCCGGCGGAGGACGATTGGAACGAAT
>CBKWFZ010000765.1:0-2552 GCA_966673785.1 uncultured bacterium | reverse complement strand
GGATGCCAGCAGCTCTGCGGCACGAGCAGTGTCCTCTGCGTTATAGCTCGAAATACCGACATACAAAGCCTTTCCCTGCCGGACAATAAGATCGAGCGCCGCCATCGTTTCTTCCAACGGCGTATCGGGATCGGGGCGGTGATGATAAAAGATATCGACGTATTCAAGTCCCATCCGCTTCAGGCTCTGGTCGAGGCTTGCCACCAGGTATTTTTTCGATCCGAGATCGCCGTAGGGACCATCCCACATTTTCCATCCCGCTTTTGTCGAAATAATTAGTTCATCGCGGTGCGATTTAAAATCATCGCGCATGATCACCCCGAATGTACTCTCTGCCGAACCCGGAGGCGGGCCATAATTGTTAGCAAGGTCGAAATGTGTGACGCCGGCGTCGAAGGCTTGTCTGAGAATTGCCCGTGCGTTGTCACGGTCGTCGATTTCGCCGAAGTTATGCCAAAGGCCGAGCGATAAAGCTGGCAACATCAGACCGCTTTTGCCACATCGGCGATACGTCATCCGGTCATACCGTTGCTCAGAAGGTTGATAGCCCATTGTTAGTGTATTCGTTTATAGTTGTTTGAGATTTATCGCGCGCATCACGATTTCAAGATCCGTAACTCCCCGGAATCCGCTGAAGCCTACCGAAAAAACGCTGCCATCGCGGAGCGTAACAGGTTGTCCTCCCTCCCAACCAATGAGGTCAGGGTTTTCAATGCCATTTGCATTTTCAGGTATCACACCGGTGAAGACCAGCCGCTCATATTCACCTGTTCGTACACCTGTTAACCATACCTGACTGGCTTTTGTCCAGGCAACGCGAAACGATTGGCGGCCACGAGACTTGTTCCCGCCCCAGATCTTTCCAGCAATCCGTCCGTCGGCATCGACGATGCATACGGCAACGTTTCCATCTGATATTTTCTCATCGGCCGGGTTTTTCATATATTCCGGAATCAGGGTTTCGATTGCGGAGATGATTTCTTCTGTAATGATCAAGCGGGATTCGTGATTCATAAAGTTGCCTGGCGTGTTTCAAAGTTAGCACCGTGACCTTCCTCGTCCATTGACCTGGATCAAGAAAATTCCAACATGAACAACAAAACTGTCACCGGAAAACCGGATATCAAATCCAAATATGATGGCATCCACCGCTATGTAAACAAATACGTCAACCTTTCCGCGGAAGAGGGAGCTGTATTGGAGACAAGTCTTGAACTGAAAGTAGTGCCAAAAAAAACAATGCTCCTTCAGGCGGGAGAGACTTGCTCCTTTGAAGCGTATCTGAATAGAGGCTGTATCCGGGAATATTTCATTGATCGTACCGGTGTGGAATTGACGATGGAGTTTGCCGTCGAAGACTGGTGGGTCAGCGACATCTCAAGCTTCGAAAATCAGATTCCAAGCAACATGAACATTGAAACGCTTGAGGAATGTGAGATGCTGGTGCTCAGCCGGCAATCAAAGGAGGACTTGTTGAAACGGGTCCCTAAGCTTGAGCGGATGTTCAGGCTGATGATTCAGCGCCATCTTGCCGTGGTTCAGAACCGCCTGTTCCGGACGGTGTCGTGGTCAGCCATGGAAAAGTACACGGAGTTCAAGAGGCGTTATCCGACGATCATTCAGCGGGTGCCTCAACACTACATCGCCTCCTATCTGGGTATCACCGCCGAATCATTGAGCCGGCTCCGAAAGAAAGATGCCATGAGGTCAACGGGTTCTTGAGTGCCTTTCTTGTTACGCACCTCACCAAGGCAAACGAGAGGGCACAAAACATTCTTACACACTCCTGCATTCACACTTATACAATTTCCTTCTGTGCTTTTCTGTGATTTTTGTGAGAGACCTCTCACCCACACAGAATACACGGAAGACCAGAGAAGGCACGGAATATTCTAACATGCACCCTTCATTTCCTTCTGTGCTTTCTGTGACTTCTGTGAGAGACCTTTTCTATCCTTTGCTTCCTAGCAGCTCTTTGAGATTCGGGTGAAATTGAGACGTAAGAAATTCCGTGACCTCATACGATGCGGCGCGATGAATAATGAAAGGATCCTGCGACATAATTTCATCTATTTCGTCCTTTGAGCTGGCCAGTGCCAGAATGATCCCCCCGGTGCGCGGAACCTTTCTGCCGGAAGCAACAAACACATTCTCCTTGTAATACTTCCTTAGAAAAATGACATGGTCCTTCATGTGCCGGTCAAGTTCCTCGAGTGGCACGATGTAAGTCAGGCTGATGATAAACATGCGCACAATTACCTAAAATAGCGGATGACACACAAATTTCTTCGATGATTCACAAACGGTTCCTTATCTTGTGCGCGACACTGAACATTGAAATCTTATGAGCACCACCCGGAATTATGTCTACTATGATTATACGGTGAGTCTCTGCAATATTTGTCACCGCCGGGTTGACGCGAAAATAATCTTTGAGGACACTAACGTCTATCTCACGAAACACTGCCGCGAACATGGTTTTCAGAAAGTCCTGATCGCTGATGACATTCCCTATTACAAACAGATCCGTAATTATAACAAAGCGTCCGAGT
>CBKWFZ010000764.1:0-2555 GCA_966673785.1 uncultured bacterium | reverse complement strand
TTCCTGCATGTTGGATCGGCTTCCATCCTTGTTCTTGCCTGTTCGTAAAGTTGGCTCACCAGCGCGTAGGCCGGTATACTGTCCGTTACTTTTTGGACCTGCTTACCTGAAGCTAACCTGCAGAATTTCTGAAAATCGGCTTTTTCTGGCTTCACTTCGGGGTAGGTCATGATGAAGTTAGTCAGATCAATTTTTGGCTCGTTTTCGAACCTGATCGTGTCGGTCAGGTGCTGTTGCGCGCGCGTGGGCAGCATGGTGACCACCACAAGGACCATCGCGATGCATCCGGAATGTTGAATTAGGGTTTTCATGAAGGTTTGATTTTTATGTCCGCGAAGATGCTATAACGGCAGCATACCGTCAACCCGGTTGATCCGGTTATTCATGCAAGCGTACCCCGGGAAAAATCCCGTAGGCCACATTCATTAATTACCCTGCCGCCGTCTTCGTCGCATTTCCACCTTTGTCGTGATGATTCTTTCGAACGAAAACGCGGTATGATGGTATTGGCGATACAATGGACGACGGAACTCGTTATGGGTGCCGTGGCTTTTGTCACCACCGCGGCCTACAGCGCGCTCGCTCTTCCTTTACTGATGAAGGTTATCGCAAAGACGACAGCGAGGTGCCTGTTGATAATGTACTTCCTATGCGGGATTGTTATGTGTGTCGCCTGGCTGATTTATCTCTGGCCGTTGGAGAATCTTTTTGTTCGCATCAGCATCGGACTTCAACTCCTGGCAAACGTAGTGCTCCTCCTGCAGGTGATTTTATTGAGAAGGCGGGTGGGCATTCAACACAGGAAATAGGCAGTATACAAAACCAACGGAGCAAGCCGAAAATCCGAAGAAGAGTAGGCAGTAATCGAATATAACAATGAAACGATGGACCATTTTATTTTTGGGATTGATGACGTCTGTGCTTATGATGTCATGCGTGACCCACAGCCAGCTTGCAAAAGCGTCGAGGGAATTGGAAACACCCCCTGGAACGATTATCTCATTCGCCGGGGCCAGGGTGCCCGAAGGGTGGTTGCTGTGCGATGGCCGGACCCTCAGCCGAAGAGATTATCCGCGACTTTTTAACGCAATCGGTACCCACTGGGGCGGAACTGCCAACGACGAATTTAGATTGCCCGATCTCAGGAAGCGATTTCTTCGTGGCGCAGATAGCATTCAATTGAGGCTTGGGAATTACCAGGGTGACGCGACGAAGATGCCAAACAGCCCTTTTGGTACCGGGGTGGAAAATCAAAAACACACACACGACTTTCAAGATGCACATTTTGCCGAAAACAATGCGGGCAATCAGCATCTCCAGGGAAATTATGGCAGGCATGATAATGACAATGGAAGGATCACGACACCGCAGGTAACGGGTCCGAACAAAGAGTCGCACACGCACCCCATAACCGGTGGCGACGATGAAACACGGCCAATGAACGCAGCAGTTAATTACATCATCAAGATTTGATTGGTATGAAGAGAAATGTATTCATTACAATCGCATGGGTTTTCCTGCTTGCAGGTTGCGCGGAAAAGGTGATTAACCGCCGGCCCGTGGACATCACAATCGACTTTGGAAAACGTGAGATTCAGGATGTGAATAGTCTTCAGAAAATGAAGCCCGGCAACTTTTACCGTGTCAAAATCGAGAACATAAATCTCAATGCATGGAAAGTGAAGATAGGAAACCATGATTCCTCGACAGCCACCCCGCTGACGTTTCCCAACTTCGCATCGGTGCCGATCGACAACCTTCAAAAAGCGGTGGGGGGATTGTCGAGCCTTGGAAGCGCCGTCGTCGCGCTTCGGGCAGCCGTACCGTTAACCGATTCGGTTTTGGATTTTACGAATCTTAAAATGATGACCTTCCGTGAAAATTTCAACAAGACATATAGCGGCGAACTGAGGGAGCTGCTGAAGGATGAAGCTCCTGCGGCCCCGACGCCTAACCGTGATGATGAAATCCGTGCGTTGCTTACGTCGAATGAACATGCACTAAAGGATTCACTTGCCGCGCTTGTCGCTTACAAAAAAAAGATCGATAGCGTACTAATGCTTGCAAGCCAGACCGCGCTGAACGCCCAGCTCGAGCCGCGTCAGGCCTTGTTCGGCAGAGGAATACCTGCGGATAAGTTGTTGGAAAACGTGACAAGCTATCGGAACCATCTTGATGCAATGAGTCGATGGGTGGTAGCGGCCTCGAAAAGTTTTCTGGGAGCACGTGAGGCGTACGCGACTGCGATCGAGGCAAAGCCCGAGTTCAAAAAACTCGATGAGCAAATCAAGAAAAGTTATGCGGAATTTGAACCGGCAGTTGCAGCGGTAAGGACGCCGTTGAATGTCGACAATATCGCGAAGGTATTTTTACAGTACATTGCGATAGAAAACACCAACGGGGACTACCTGTCATTGCCGATCCAGTTTACCGCAGACGTTGCGCGTGTGAATATCGAAATCATTCCCCGGAATGAAAACAGCGGTTTGAATCCGCAACGCATCCCGCTTATGTTTCCGACAAAGACTTTTGACAAGTTCTGGGGTCTTTCTTCG
>CBKWFZ010000763.1:0-2560 GCA_966673785.1 uncultured bacterium | reverse complement strand
AGTCGACCGGAATCCGGGTCGACCGGGGCGCACTGGAGGATATCTCGGCGCAGCAGTTGGAGTACACGTTTCGTGTGAATATCTTCTCATATTTCCATATGACGCGGTTTACTGTGCCGCATCTCCAGGAGGGCAGCGTGGTCATCAATACCGCATCCGTTAACGCCTACCGGGGGAACGAGACGCTGATCGATTATTCATCAACGAAAGGTGCGATCGTCTCCTTTACGCGGAGCCTGTCCCAGTCACTGGCAAAGAAAGGCATACGCGTCAACGCGGTTGCGCCAGGACCAGTATGGACTCCGTTGATCGTCGCATCATTTGATGACGAAAAGGTGTCGAAGTTCGGTACCGACATTCCGCTCGGGCGTCCGGCCCAACCCGTGGAAATCGCCTACTGTTATGTATTCCTCGCTTCGCGGGAAGGCGCGTTTCTCACCGGACAGGTGCTTCACCCGAATGGCGGATCGGTGATTAACACATAACGTCAACCAATTTCATGATCAGAGCCCCCATTTTTCGGGGGTTCTGTTTACAACGGTCCGTTTGAAGATCACGTCGCTCAGACCGGATGGCGCTTCGGTATCAAAACTGTGTTCCTTTCTGAAAACCCTTCACCTCCAGCGCCTGATTGTAATGTCGTTTTTCATGAACGATCAGAATATCAATGGCCTTGTCAAGGGGGTACACGACATACCTGTTTGCAGGCGATGAGATTACGGTGCCTTTGCCGAACAGCTGACGGTTCGACTGCAGCTTTTCGATAAGCGCTTCATGGTGCGTAACGAATCGGCCAACGATGTCTGCCGGAAGGTTGCTGATTGTAGGTTCCCATACTGGAAAGGTTCGCATCTTGCGTTTACGCTCAGGTTCAAGTGACTTTTCGAGAAAATTGCCCATGAACCTCGTGTAGAAGCCAAGTTTCCCTGGCCACGGTGTCCGGTACGTTCCGGCGGAAAGCTGATCAAAAACCGGGTAATAGGATTCGTTGGTGCGGATCAGGTGATCAATTACCTGAGCGATACTCCATGATGACTCATCATGTTTCCAGTTCAATTCGTTGGGACTTAATCCGCCGAACGATTGTCGGAATATGCGACTGTGTTCACGAAACGTTTCAAGCCAGGTGTCAAAAGTAGTAGTAGTCATCTGCGTGGGGTTTTACAGGATGAATTACGAAAAGAGCCATCCGCAGGATGACGGATGGCTCTTTCTCAAATACTTTCTTATCCGATCAGTTAAGGGATTTGATAAGATCCTGGTTCATCATCTCATAGTCACGGTTACCAGCTTTCTTCGCGCTTTCAAGAGAAGCTGTGGCTGTTGCTTTTGCGCCGGCCTTGTCGCCAAGTGCTTTCTGAATCTTAGCCTTTTGATGGCTTATCCAGAACGCGTTCGGGTTCGCTTCAGCTGCTTTGTTGATCCACTCAAGTGCCTGCTTCAGGTCTTTTCCTGTTTCGAGGTAATAAACCGCTGCCTGGAAGTAGTTACCGGGGTTCACCTGGGTATTCGCTTTGATCGAAGCCATCACTTTCTCGTCGAATGAAACGCCTACGCCAAACTTTACCGAGGTGTTTTCCCAGGCCAGTTCAATCTTCGCGGAGCTGTTGTCCGGAGCGATGTCGGTGATATTGATCGTAAACGCGTCCACTTTTTCGGACAGCTTGCCCGGCTTTACCGTAAATCTCGCAGCTTCGTTTTCTTCCTTATATCCGCCGGTGTTTCCGCCGAGTTCGAGGTCTTTGTAAAGCGAAACGGTCCATTCATTGGCACCCGGCCATGTGAAGATCAGGTATTCTCCTTTCTTCACAGGCTTTCCTTCGACGGTCACGTCGTCGGAAAACTTGATTCTGGTTCCGTTGTTGGCACCGGTTCTCCAGATCTTTCCATAAGGAACCAATACACTGGCATCCGTTCCGAAGATCTTCCGACCTTTAGCACGTGGCCGGTAATAATTGATGGTGATGTCGGTTAGACCCACCTGGGTGGACACAGATGCTGGCGGACTGGCAGCAGGTGTCTGGATTTGCGCTTCAAGGAACACGCAGGCACACAGGAAGGCAGCTAGAAGAAGTGTTTTTTTCATATCAGGTTTGTTTTAGTTTTCGTTTCTTTGGCGGCGCCAAAGATAGAAATTCTTTTCACTTCGGAAATCGCTGCTCATGAGGCTGGCTGATAGCTTTTACCAACGGAATGATGTGGTCCAGATTGCGAGGGACTTGCTCGGAAAAACACTGTTTACGAATGTTGATGGCGTGGTGACCGGTGGCGTTATTGTTGAAACAGAAGCTTACTCGTGGACTGAGCGCGGATGTCACGCCTTCGGGAAAAAGAAAACACCGCGCAATGCGGTGATGTTCGAGGGCGGCGGACTGACCTACGTCTATCTATGCTACGGGATGCACCACCTTTTTAATGTGGTTACGAATGTTGCTGCCGTGCCCGAAGCGGTTCTCGTCAGGGCACTGGAGCCGACTCACGGCGTCGAGGAGATGGGTTTGCGGCGGAGCGGAATACGTTCACCGATTCAACTCACCTCTGGTCCCGGTAAACTGACCAA
>CBKWFZ010000762.1:0-2569 GCA_966673785.1 uncultured bacterium | reverse complement strand
CTCGCCCTGATCCTTCGCTCGCCGCTCCCGTGCGCACATGCCGTGCTCAGGATGCAGTTAACATGTTTTCTAATTAAAAAAAAAATTAGCAGGGGTTCCTGAGCCCGGCCCGGCGCGATGGGGAGCAGCGAGCGAAGGGCCCGGGGTGCACATAATCGCTTGCTGGGAATGCGTTGGATGCCCCAACTGTGATCGCTACCGAAGGCAAAAATGATTCATGATTGGTGCAGCTGTTGATTTGCAATTGGTGTTTGCGACTGCAAGTGGATCGGGCTTTGTAAGCTGTAAGCAATAATATTTCGCTTGTAGTGACGTTGCTCGCCCTGATCCTTCGCTCGCCGCTCCCGTGCGCACATGCCGTGCTCAGGATGCCGTTTTGGTTTTTAGTTATTGTTTTTTAGAAAGGGTGTAATTTACGATGATGGTTACGAGTGACTGCAAGGGACCTGATCATTTTAACGAATGAACTTCACGCACTTGATGCAGTCCACCGTGATTCTTCGCTTGCCTCCCGATAGCTATCGGGACTACGCACATGCCGTGCTCAGGATGCAGTTTTTCGTTTTAGAAGTTTAATTCATCTTCACCTTGTAGATCGCATCCAACAATCCATCATTGAATGTGTCGTGTGACAGCTCCCAGAACATAATGCCGTCAAGTCCTTCGTCGATCACGTATTGTGTCTTGCGGGTGATAGAACGTTTATCGTCAAACGTAGCGAAAAGTTTTTCCGATGCATTGTACGCGTATGGTGCCTGAGCTGTGTCATCCCAGTAGTGCGTGTATCCATTGGATTCCGAAAGCTTCGTGGCAAAATCTTTGAAGTTGATACCCATTTTAAATTTGCCCGACTGATACAGACCGTTGTTTTCAGGGGCAACCCCCTCCCATACCCGTGCATAAAATGCCGCACCGATCACGATCTTTCCGGCGGGAACTCCTATGTTTTTCAGGTATTGGATCGAGTTGTGTGCCGATTCCTTCTGAGCAGATGTTGAGAACAGCGGTGTGTGATGGCCCGTCACGGTAGAGTAACCGTGGACAAGATCATACGACATGAGGTTCACACGATCCACCATTTTCATGACCTCCTTCCAAGCGATGGATTCATCAAGGAAGGTTTGAAATCCACCCGCAGCAAAGCTGATCTCGTACTTGTTGCCAAGTGTCTTGCGCAGGTCGCTTACCAGTGTAGTAAAGTTTTGGCGGTCTTCGGTCTTGAATGGATGTCCCGGATGGCCGGCGATTGCAGGATACTCCCAGTCGAGGTCGATACCGTCTGTGCGGAAGTGTTTGCTGAGTGCGAGAACGGATTCCGAAAACTCATGGATCGCCTTCGGTGTTGAAAATACGTCCGAGCACGTTTTACAGCCACCCCACCCTCCAAGAGAAAGTAACACTTTCAGGTTCGGATTTCGCTGCTTCAGGCCAACGAGTTTGCCGATGGTGACAGAATCCCGCGAATTGTCGACCGCGAGCTTGTTTCCTTTCAGGTGACAAAAACTGAAGATGATATGTGTTAGCTTTTCGGCGGGAAGGCTGTCGACCATTTCGGGACCGTGTGAATAGTACGCGATGATGTTAAAGGGCTTGTTCTGCGCGGGCAGCAAATTTGTCACCGTTACCAGGAGAAATATAGCGATGAAGATCTTTCGTATCATGCGAAAAGCGGGTTTACCAAAGCTGTATCGCAAACATGAGAGCTAATCGGCGTTTGTGATGGACGGATGATTTTTATTGTGCTGCCGGTATTGTGTGGTGTGTATTAAACGCAACCTTACCCCTGCATGCCGGAGATTCGATAAATTAAAAAGGGTCCTTCTCCGGGCCCCTCGAATTCACGCAGGAATGCGTTGTTGATCCATCGCGTGCAGTTAGTGTTCAGCCGCTGCGCGCTGCTGCTTAGATATCTGTCCGAATAAAAGCCCGGCAATGGCGTACGGGGTGGCGAAGAATAGATTTACACCGATGATTTCAATCACCGAGCTTTGCGGATACTCGTGCATCCCGGAGATAAGCGCAACCACCGCTACAAGTAGCAATGCAACTGCCGTGTCGAACATGGCTCGCTCCATACGTGCGGCCTGGAACCCGCCGCGAATGCTGCCGATAATTCCGACAGCGAGGACGCCGATATACAGGAAGTTACCGGGATTAGGACCGGAGCCGATAAGTCCCACGGCCAGGTTCGCCCACACCATAAGTAGTGTGGTTCCGATCGCCAGACCAAATGCAGCGCGGTACATGACGTTGGCAGATTGTCGCGTGATGAGAATGTAGGCAAGACCGGTGCTTAAGAGCAGGATGCCCATTATCAGGAAGTCAAACGGACCCCAGTTTACCTCGTCGGTGAAAAACATGGCAATCCATGGAATCATGAGCAGGCTCAGTGTAACAATGACCAGGCCGAGGATTGATTGGTAGAGTTTCAGCTTTTTCATTTCGGTTTCGTTTTTCGTTCGTTGATGAAGGCGGACCCTCGACGGGAAGCCGCGTGAGTTGCTAATGCCTTTGACGGTATAAAAGTACTTTGTGTTTCAAAGTTATACAAGAAAATATTGATAAATAC
>CBKWFZ010000761.1:0-2573 GCA_966673785.1 uncultured bacterium | reverse complement strand
CAATTATTGCAATCCATAACACCATTCTTGGTCCTGCACTTGGCGGGACGCGCATGTGGAACTACGTAACCGAAGACGAAGCGCTTACGGATGTACTCAGACTCTCGCGCGGGATGTCTTTCAAAGCGGCTATAAGCGGGATTAATCTCGGCGGCGGCAAAGCTGTAATTATAGGTGATGCCTCAGCCATTAAGTCGGAAGGACTGCTACGGCGATTCGGGAAGTTTGTCGACAGCCTGAACGGCAAGTATATCACCGCGGAAGATGTCAATATGAAGACGAGTGACATGGAGTTCATTCGAATGGAGACGCGTTACGTGACGGGCCTTCCCGAGTCTATGGGCGGCGGCGGCGATCCCTCACCGGTTACCGCTTACGGCGTCTACATGGGCATGAAAGCAGGAGCGAAAAAAGTTTTCGGTTCGGATAGCCTTGCGGGCAAAAAGGTTGCCGTACAGGGTGTCGGGCAGGTTGGAATGCATCTCATTGAACATTTGATCAAAGAAGATGCTGACGTAGTGATTACCGATATGTTCGCCAATAAAGTGAAGGATGTGGCGTCAAGGTTCAGCGTGAAGACGGTCGCCATGGAGGAGATCTACGATGTTGACATGGATATCTTTGCACCATGTGCTCTTGGTGGATCGGTAAATTCGGCGACGATTGAACGGCTGAACTGCGCGTTGATTGCCGGCGCCGCTAATAACCAGCTGAAGGATGAGGTACGTCATGGTTACATGCTACGCGATAAAGGCATTGTTTATGCGCCGGATTTTCTGATTAATGCCGGCGGTCTTATCAATGTTTATAACGAGTATGGCGGGTCCTACAACCGCAAGCGTGTGCTTGAACAGGTTGAGAAGATTTACGACACCTGTTTCAAAGTGCTCACGCAGGCCGAAACAGAAGGCATATCCAGCCAGGAGGCGGCGATCCGGATGGCCGAGGACCGGATTAATACGATTGGCCGGATCCGAATGAGTTGGTAGCCGGTCTGTTAACCGGCGAATAATTGGAAAGTATTACGCATCCCGTTGGATAAACCCCACGGGATGTTTTATTTTTATGCGTTCGTTTACTATACCCATCGTTCTTTACCATGCTTAACAGAAGGAGCCTAAGGATCAAAGTCATGCAAAGCTTGTTTGCATTGCAGCAATGCCGCGACGCTAACTACCAGCTTTGCCTGGATAAGATCAACGAAACCTTCGCGCCCGATTTGAACTCAATGGAGGTACAGGACAAGACCTTACTGAACAGTCAGAAAAAAGCGGCGGCGAAGTTGTTTGAGAAAGCATTTGCCAATGGTGACACCACGGTTGAGCACGAAGACCCCAAAATCGAAAAGTCCGTTAACGATTGCTTTCACTTTTTTGAGACCCAGACCAAAAAGGATACTTCGTTTTTCCTGAAAAATCTCATAAGCGAAGTTGAGCGCATTTACGATAACTACATTGCCGTGCTGAAATTACCGCCGGCGTTTGCTGCGGTAGCTGCCGTTGATAAAAAAGTCAGCCATAAAAATTTCGTCAACAATATCTGGATCAAGGAACTGGCCGGCCATGAAGAGCTCAATAAGCAGGCCCTGAAACTTGGCAAGCACTGGAACGACAAGCAGGACAAAATCAAAAGTTGGTTCCGGGATGTGATCCGCCAGGATAATGAATACCTGCATTATCTGGATCGCAAATCAATTTCGCCTGACGAACAGAAGAAATTTATCAATCACCTTTTTAAAAAAGTCATCCTCGGGAAGACGATAATAAACGAATATTTCGAGGAGGACGTGCTGCGGTGGACCGAGGATAAGGAGATCGTCAAGGGCATGGTCGAGAAAAGCGTGAAGTCGTTCGACCCGGAATCGCAGGAGCCGATGACGCTCTATACGCTATCGGTGAATTGGGACGAAGACAAGGAGTTCATCCGGAAGCTCTACACCTCCGCAACGGAACTTGATCCATATTACCGTGACCTGATTGCCAGGAACACCAGAAACTGGGAGGTTGAGCGGCTGCCGCTGACAGACCGGGTTATACTTGAAATGGCAATCGGGGAGCTGCTTGTATTTCCGAATATTCCCGTGAAGGTGACAATTAATGAATACATTGAACTGGCCAAAAATTACAGTACGCCAAACAGCCGTCAGTTTATCAATGGTATCCTCGATGTCATCGCAAAGGAATTGAAAGAAAAAGGTACGTTGAAGAAAAGTGGACGCGGGCTCATCGATAACAAATAAGGGCTTTATTCAGCTGATTGGTTGAAGCCCGACAAATTTTATTACGCGTGCTGACCGTGCTGACCGTTTTTTTAATTTGTAGCGGTTTGTTAAAATTTGTTAAAATTTTGAATTTGCAGCCGAACCGACACTAATTGTAAATAGTTTTATGGGCAAAAAGAGCAGTGGTAATACCTTGATGGCGTTTCTGGCCGGCGCAGCGACAGGAGCGATCCTCGGAATCCTTTATGCGCCTGATAAAGGGGTGAATACCCGGGAGAAACTTTCGTTTCAGCTTGACAAATACCGGACTCTGCTTCAGGAACTGGTTGATGATTTCGTGTCGGGTAAGGAA
>CBKWFZ010000760.1:0-2575 GCA_966673785.1 uncultured bacterium | reverse complement strand
TAAGGCGCGATTCCAGGCGGTTTACAAACTATTGAAGCTCACCTTTGCACTGGTGCCGATTGCCGCCGGCGCCGACAAATTTTTCAACATACTTACGGATTGGTCAAAGTACCTCAACCCCGATCTGGCGGCGATTTTGCCGTTTAGCGCAACAACGTTCATGTTAATTGTTGGCGTTATTGAAATAGCAGCCGGCGTGGTTGTTTTCCTTAAGACGGAATTGGGCGCCTACGTCGTATCGGCGTGGCTACTGGCAATCGCCCTGACGTTGATCTTGTCGGGCTCATACCTGGATATCGCGGTCCGTGACATTGTTATGGCTGTTGCCGCATTTGCGCTCGCCAGATTGTCGCCGCTGCAAAATTCGTATTGAATCTTGAAGTTGAGACCATACCATAAAGAAAGCTTTCAACATTTCTTTGCGTGCTTAAGCACGTGTTGAGCGAACGCATAAGTTTTCAGGCATCTCATTCGTTGCTTTCTTTGAACCAGGAAGTCGGGATGCCTGATGAACCCGCCTTGAATTTTTGCAATAATGTCGCATATTGCAACAGTTGCTATCCGCTTGGATTGATATTGCGTTGTCGTCAAATTAACGATGTAACTGCACTTCCCCTGACAGCGACACTTGTTTAGTATACGTTTCAGCTATTCGTCGATGCGAATGAACACCAGGATAATCATGTCGGCTTCTGCAATTGTATTGGGTCTCACGGGAATCGCATTGACGTTTATTCCGGATGTCGTTTCCACCACCTTAGGCGCTGGCAGTGATAAAACATCGGTTCTGTTAATTCAGGTTCTCGGCGGACTATATTTCGGATTTGCAATGCTTAACTGGATGCGTAAGGAGGCATTGCTTGGCGGGATCTATAACCGCCCGATAGTCATGGCTAATATGAGCCATTTTCTCGTCGCCGGAATCGCTATCGTCAAAGCGATTATGGTGGACCGTGATCTTCATATCGCCATCTGGGTGTTCGGATTTTTCTATATCGTATTTGCTGTGTTGTTTTCCCTCATATTATACAGGCATCCCGTGGAAACTATCGATTAAGCAAATGCTGTGCAGGTAACTTCGGATTGCCGCGAGATCATTCTACTCATTTTAAAGATGCAACCGATGAAGCATCGATTAGTCGCATTTACGCAGTCTTGGACGGTGTGAGTGTGGAAAAAGCAATTTGTAATGCGTGTCACTTTCATTCAGTATAGCTACCGTTGAAGAAGAGGTATGCTGATCCGGGCGTGCCCCCTCCTGCGTCGGGGTCGCGCTTTTCGTTGCAAGTCCTCGCCGCCTTCGGCTACGCCTGCTTCGCGGCGCTGTGGGCTTTCCACTTCAATCGCTCACGCGGGCTTGCGACACGAATCCTGTTTCACCATATGGTGACATGGCAAGCATTCCCAAATTCGTTTGCAGTGTGAGGAGCACCATGAATCCATGACGCTGTTACCGCAAACATGTCACGTTCAAATAGACTTAGGTAACTGAAATTTCAACCGAGGCATGAAGGAAGAAAGATTGTAATCAACACAATAGTTTCGGTTGATTATGAACGACTACAGCCAGCAGTAAAGCCTGGATGTTTTAAATTTCATCACATTTTTCAGCACACAAGGAAAGAATAAGCCGGTTCGAGGAACAAAAATGCGCTGCGGAACCTGCTTGCCGAAATTGAAAATTTTGTTCGGGTTGCTTGACTCTTAACTAATTTTTCTAATTTCAGAAAACGTTTGTAGTGCTGACGTTCAAACCTAGGACCTGAACTTGATGGATTCAGAACATCAAAATGATGAAGTTTTAATTGAAAGATTGCGCCTTGGCGATGCGAAGGCTTTCGAATTGATTTTCCGAAAATACTGGCAGGAACTTTACGCCATCGCGAAGAACAAACTCTACTCGCACGACGACGCTGAGGAGGTAATTCAAAGCATCTTTTCAAACCTGTGGGAGAAGCGAGCAACGTTGCTGATCCGCGATCTTTCTCATTATCTGCACGCAGCTGTTAAGAACCGGATACTCAATCACATCCGGGACAATATCACAAAGGAAACCTACTGGGCGCGCTACGCCGTTTTCCTTCCCGAGCATGGCGAGTCCGCAACTCAGGGCGTCGATCTCGATGAACTTGAGCACGCATTACGCGACGCCATAGAGTCGCTGCCCGAAAAATCCCGCGAAGTTTTCCATTTAAGCCGCATCGAAGGCAAAAGTACGGCCGAAATCGCGAACCATCTCTCCCTGTCCCAGAAAGCAATTGAGTACCACCTTACGAAGTCACTTAAAAACCTCAAAGTGTTGCTTCGCGACTACATCCTCTGATTTATTCTGATCTTTTTTTGAATTCTTTTTTTCAGGCGTTTAGGGTTGGCTCGATTAGCCGTGTCTATGATATATGACACCCGAAAAATTCAAAGTGCTTCTTGACCGGTATTCGCGCGGTGTATGCACTGAAGAGGAGAAACAATATATCGATGCATGGTACGCGAACATTCAGTCGGAAAGCCTGGACTGCCCGGAAAACCTTGAGGGTGATCTCTGGAATAAACTGAAACCTGTTCAGGCCACAGCGCC
>CBKWFZ010000759.1:0-2576 GCA_966673785.1 uncultured bacterium | reverse complement strand
TATACCCTCCTGAATAACCTTGAGTTCGACAAGGGAGAAAGGTCCGCCATAATCGCGGTAGCCAAGGCGGTTCGCCGGTACCTGTAATACATATTCAAAAAACGCGACTCCCCAGCTCACCAGAATGATTACCGCCAGCGGCATGTGCTGACTCCATTTCATGTCTTTGAATCGTAAGTGTCCGTACCACGCGAACGTCATGAAGGTGTTGGACAGAACAAGAAGGAGAATGGAATAAAGGCCGCGCATAATCCAGAAGCTTACCGCAAAAGTAATTTCAGTTGATCTGATTGCGCGCAGACATGGCCGGAAATATCTTTTCGGAAGTCCGGGCATAAAAAAAAACCGCAGGTGGCTGCGGTTTTTTTTATAATCATTTAACCAGTTTCTTATACTTGATCCGGTGGGGCTGGTCGGCGCCCAGGCGCTTCCGTTTGTTTTACTCGTATTCACTGAAACTACCTTCGAACCAGGTGACCTGAGAATCGCCTTCAAAGGCCAGGATGTGCGTACAAACCCGGTCAAGGAACCAGCGATCGTGCGAAATGATCACAGCACAGCCCGCGAAGTTCTCCAATGCTTCCTCCAGAGCCCGCAGTGTATTCACGTCGAGGTCGTTCGTGGGTTCGTCCAGCAACAGCAGATTGCCACCTTGTTTCAGGGCAATGGCAAGGTGTACCCGGTTGCGCATTCCACCCGACAGTTCTTTGATTTTTTTTTGTTGATCAGTTCCGTTGAAGTTAAACTTTCCGACATAGGCGCGGGAATTCAGTGTTTTTCCACCAAGTTCAATGAGTTCATTTCCACCCGTAATGCTTTGCCAGACGGTATCCTCTGGTTTGAGGTCATCATGTTCCTGATCGACATAGGCGATCTTGACGGTTTCGCCAACGGAGAATGTTCCGGCGTCAGGTTTCTCTTTCCCGATGATCATCTTGAACAACGTCGTTTTACCTGCTCCGTTCGGACCGATGATTCCAACGATACCGGCGGGTGGCAGGGAGAACGTAAGGTTTTCATAAAGCAGCTTATCTCCAAAAGCCTTAGCCACACCGTTGGCTTCGATCACCTTGTTGCCCAGGCGTGGTCCGTTGGGAATGTAAAGCTCGAGTTTTTCTTCTTTCTCCTTCGCCTCCTGACTCAACAGTTTTTCGTATGCACTAAGACGCGCCTTTCCTTTTGCCTGGCGCCCTTTAGGGTTCATGCGCACCCACTCGAGTTCGCGTTCAAGGGCTTTTTGACGTTTTGACTCACCCTTTTCCTCCTGAGCAAGGCGTTTTTGTTTCTGATCCAGCCACGAAGAATAGTTTCCTTTCCAGGGAATACCTTCACCGCGATCAAGTTCAAGGATCCATCCCGCGACATTGTCGAGGAAATATCGATCGTGGGTCACCGCGATAACGTTACCCTTATATTGCTTCAGGTGTTGTTCGAGCCAATGGACCGACTCGGCATCGAGGTGGTTGGTGGGTTCGTCAAGCAGAAGTACATCCGGCTCCTGCAGAAGGAGGCGACACAGGGCTACCCGTCTTTTTTCACCACCCGAAAGGTATTCGACACTGGCGTCAGGCGGCGGGCAGCGCAGCGCATCCATTGCACGTTCGAGTTTGTGATCTAGTTCCCATGCTCCCACGGCGTCAAGCTTTTCCTGAATCTCACCCTGCTTAGTGATCAGCTTGTCCATGGCATCCGGGTCCTCCATGATCGCCGGATCGGCAAACTTCTCGTTGATCGCTTCAAATTCTTTTAGCAGTGACACCGTTTGCTGAACACCCTCTTCGACGATTTCTTTCACCGTCTTGCTCTTATCGAGCTGCGGCTCCTGTTCGAGTAGCCCCACCGAGAAGCTCAGGTCCGATACCACTTCGCCCTGAAACTCCTTATCGATGCCTGCGATGATCCTGAGGAGTGATGACTTACCCGATCCGTTAAGTCCCAGGACGCCAATCTTTGCTCCATAGAAAAAGGAGAGATATATATTTTTTAATACTTGTTTGTTCGGGGGATAAATTTTGTTCACCCCGGCCATCGAGAATATAATTTTTTCGTCCGCCATGCGTATTTATCGTGAGTTGCTTCTTTCTGTGTGTGATTCGACTGACCGCAGAATCAGGGCGCAAATATGGTGAAAAAACCGTGGTCGGAGCAATTGCGCCCTAATGAATGGGAAATTGAATGAATCTGCAGGACAGACCCGCGAACTTTTTCGGGCAAAAGGGTGCTTTTCTCAAAAATGACGCGATTTGAATTCGTTCAAAATGGTGGGGAATGTTACAGGATTTGCAACCCGGCCATGGCGAAATAAAAAATCGCCGTATTTGATAATATCAATTAAATTTTATTTTTGCGGAAAATTAAGGAGGAATTATGTACTGGACCCTTGAACTTGCCTCTTACCTGGAAGATGCTCCCTGGCCGGCAACCAAAGACGAGCTGATCGATTATTCAATTCGTTCCGGGGCTCCGTTGGAAGTGGTGGAGAACCTCCAGGAACTCGAAGACGACGGCCAACCTTATGAAAGTATCGAAGAGATCTGGCCGGATTACCCCACAAAGGAAGATTTCTTTTTTAACGA
>CBKWFZ010000758.1:0-2579 GCA_966673785.1 uncultured bacterium | reverse complement strand
CAGATGCGTGCCGAATTTCAATGTAACAGCGCGAAGTTCAGCTACAACGTCCTCTGCCTGCGCAAGTATTTCATTTGCATATGCCTGGTCAATCGACCTCCGCGTGCTTATTATGTCACGGAATTTTTGGATTTCCTCGTCTGCAACGGACCAGTCGAATATCTCCAGCAGTTGCATGACTTTATATTGCAGCCGGTCTTTCCCAAGGAGCGTATCCAGCTCATCGGCAGACGGCTCGCTTCCGGCATACGCTCTCACGCGTTCGTCACAACGGATCGCGTGCGCCAGAATCTTCGAATAGAGCACAATGCCCTCAAGAGACGTACACCGGCTCAGCGCCACATAGACCTGCCCCGGTGCGAAGGACCTGCCCGCATCGATTACGACATTATGGAACGTGAGGCCCTGGCTTTTGTGAATGGTGATTGCCCACGCAAGACGTAAAGGATATTGGGTAAAAACACCGAGCACCTCTTCCTCGACTTCGCGTGTTACCGGATTAAATGTGTAGCGTACATTTCGCCACGAATCGCGCGAAACCTCGAGCAGCTTGTCTTCCTCCGGAAACCGTACCAGAATTTTTCCTGCACCGGCATCAGCGACGATGCCGAGCTTTCCGTTGAAGTAGCGGCGTTCCGGACCAACATCGTTCTTAATAAACATGACCTGCGCGCCAGGCTTGACGACGAGTAACTTATCGGTGGGAAAGCTGCGCTCGGGGAACTCTCCTTCTACTTCAGCGTGAAACACAACTTCTTCGGCGTCGAGCTTTGCGAGGTTGACGTTATTGATCGCATCAGCCTTCGCGTTATGCGTCGTTAGCGTGATATAACCGGCACTTGCATCGGGTTCAAACGTCGGATTAAATCTTGAATTAAGCATCTCGATGTCAGCTGAAGTCACCTGGGCATTCCTAATCTTGTTCAACAGCCCGATAAACGCGGCATCGGTTTGCCGGAACACTTTTTTCAGTTCGATGTAAAGAGGTTGAGCATGCCTCCAGACCAGCGAGTCGAAGAAAAACGGGCTTCCATAGTAGGAAGACAATATGGACCAGTCACCGGGTTGGGTTACCGGGGGTAACTGATACAGATCACCGATCAGAAGAAGCTGGACACCGCCAAAGGGAATGTCTTCCCTGCCCCTGAAGAACCGCAGAATTGTATCTATCGCATCAAGTACATCAGCCCGCACCATCGATACTTCATCGATGATCAACAACTGCAACTCACGGTATATGTTCCGCTTCTCCGAGTCCACGTTCAAATGGCGTAGCAGGCCTGACCGTTCGAATAAAGATTCCGCGCCGTACTTTTTGTTTGCGGGTGGCACGATCGGTGAAAACGGAAGTTGAAAAAAAGAGTGGATCGTAACGCCACCCGCGTTGATGGCAGCGACTCCGGTAGGCGCGACGATGGCCGTATTCTTCGACGTTGTCGCGTGGATATGCTTGAGAAATGTTGTTTTCCCTGTACCAGCCTTGCCAGTCAGAAACACCGATCGCGAGGTTGAGCGGATGAATTCTTCCGCCAGAAGGAATAGCCGGTTTTGCCGATCCAGATCGTGTTCTCGAACCATTCAGCAATATAAGGAAAGGCAAAGGGAAGAAACCGGGAACCGAATTTTTATTCATGACAATAAATGTCCACACCATGCAATTAAAATCCATCAAACTTGGCCCGGCTATGTATCACGATTTTGTCGAAGGAAAAGAGGTTGTATGTCCTGCAGACACGATCTCCAGTAAAGATGTCGCGGTTGGCGAACGCGTGATGATCTTTAAGGATACAGCTTCCGCTGAAACGGACGTATCGCCGCCACGACGCGAAATGCAGTCTGAGTACATTGGCGTGGAGGGAAGTGTGCTCTCGGTTCCCAGCCCGGGCGGAGTCGGGTCTGATGTTTTTCGGATCCGCCGCATTTAGTAGAAGTTGCTCCCCTTTTTAAAATAACAACCGGCAGGCATTTGCTTTTCCAGGCGATGTAATGCTGTCACCTATGAATGCATTTGGCTCCGATTCCTGAACTGCTAACTGCAGAAAAAACTTTCTACCGAAAGAATCGGGCGTCGGGGCCAAACCCAGGGCTAACCCTGCGGCTACAGGCACAATTTTTTCGCGAGTGTCCTTTCAGATTCTTAACGATACGTTGAAAACGAGATGAAGCGTTCAGCATGAACCTTCTGCTCAGTAGAATCGTAGAAAAGCTAAGAGTAACCAAAAGATCAATATTATGGTTAAGAAGAACGGAGAGGTGGATAGTGTACCGGATAAGGTGCTCTATACGGATGGTCGGGAAGTGACGGTTACGGACTCAACACTACAGGTAAAAAATAATGCGTACAGGTTGAATGGCGTAACCAAATGTGGCATGCTCGTGCTGGCGCCACGACGCGCTCCCGGAATCGTTCTGCTGCTTGCAGGTCTCGCGCTCGTTGCAGCGGGTATGTTACAGGCATTCCCTTCCGGACTTATTCAGGATTTTGAGATTGGTACACGTACGTTCGGCATAAACATGCTTGCAATCTGGACCGGTGCTGCATTATCACTCATCGGTATACTTGTGCTGGGCATCGTGCG
>CBKWFZ010000757.1:0-2584 GCA_966673785.1 uncultured bacterium | reverse complement strand
GAAAATGGAACGTTATTGACCTTGATTCTCTCACGCGTGAAGGTTAGCGAGATCGGCGCCTGCGCACCATAGCGTTTTACAGTGAGCGTGACGGGTGTTCCGAGCTGACCTTTCATCAGTTGACCGGCCTGCTCGCGGGTAAGCCTGCTCAGGTCAACGTTGTCGATTTTAACGATCTCGTCACCAATACGCAAGCCGCCTTTCTGGGCGCTGTAGCCTTCCATGATCATGGTAACGACTGTCCGGTTACCGATCTCACGGGTCACTGCCCCGATTCCACCGTATTGGCCTGTATTGAGAGTGCGGTAATTCTCTACCTCGTCTTCGGGGATGTAATTTGTATATGGATCCAGTGACGCGAGCATCGCATCGATGCCGGTACGGACCAGTTCGTTCGGGTTCACTTCATCGACATACATCGCGTTAACCTCCTTAAACAGGGTAGCGAAAATGTCGAGGTTCTTGGCGATTTCGAAGTATCGTTCCGCCGGACGGGTAAACGACACAAGTGCAAGCACCACGGCTACCAGCGATATGATGAAGAGTGGCTTTTTCATGGGGGAGACGTTTACTAAGTAACGCAAACAAATTAAAAAAGTATGCCTGTTATCCGGCCGATGGAAAATTAGCCGTTTCAACGGCGCCAGTTTTCCTTTGGGCATCCTCTACATGCTAACCCAAAGTCGGGGTGATTTGTTTCTTTTCAGGATCTTTTCCAGCAATTCCGCAGGAATCGCAGCCAGTTTCCGGACATGACCTTGCTGATATCCTCGTTCTTGTATCCCCGTGCAGAAAGCCGGTCCGGAATGCGGGCCAGGTCTGCAATTGTTTCGATATCGGCCGGAGACTGTTCCTTCCCGAACGCCCCGTCGAGGTCGGACCCGATTCCAATATGGTCAGCGTTGCCGGCAATCTGACAGATATGGTCCATATGATCGATAAGGGTATCAAACGTACAGTTCATTGCCCGGGGAGTTGATTTTCCGCGAACCCAGCCCGGCACCATCATCCAGGCATCCATCACCCCGCCAATGACGGCGTTCCGCGAAATGAGTTCCCGGATCTGTTCGTCACTGAACTGGCGGTTGTGATCTACAAGTGCACGGCAATTGTTGTGACTAGCCCACACCGGGCCCCGGAAGTTGTCCATAGCTTCCCAGAAGGAATCATCGCAAAGATGGGTGGCATCCAGTATGATATTCAATCGCTCCATCTCGCGCAGCAGATCTCTTCCGGCCGCGCCCAGGCCCCCGGTCGCATTTGTTCCCTGCGCATAGCGCCCGGGGCCATAATGACCTGGCCCGATCGCCCGGAGACCATACGCATAGGCCCGTTCCACATAACTGATATCGACCAGGCTATCTGCTCCTTCAAGGCTCAGGATGTATCCGATGGGCTTCGGTTTTTCCGTGCGGTTTGTCCATGAAGAGGTGTGTGTGTTCAGACTATCAAGGTTGGTAATCTGGACAAGCTCGCCAGCTTCTTCCATCGTGCGGTACCAGGCCAGTTGCGCCTGGGTTTGCGCCCAGGCCTGCTGAGGTGAGTGCCAGCCCGGCAGCGTGTTTCCGGGCGCCACATACCGTGCGATTTGGGTGGCAACGACCAGGCCAATATCGCCTTTTCGCAATTCTTCAAAATTCACCACGCCGTTTCCCCGATCGGGCTTGTCTTTCAGGTCCTTCTCCCGCTCTCTGATCTCCGCAATTGGACGCCGGTAATCCCGGTTCCATTCCATGGCATTCATCGCAAGATCAAGATGGGCGTCAATTGTAAACATGAAAGCTGAGGTTTGGGTGTTGGAGTATCTAAATCGTAATCTTTCTGTTCCGCGAAAGCGTTTGCCAGGTATCGGTTACGTTGTTGTTTTGCGAGACGTGCGCAGTGTCGTACAGGGCTATCGTGGGACACACGTGGTAAGGAATGCCGTAAATTACGTCGCCGACTTTATACCGTTTTACGCCGGCAACACGGAAAACCATGTGCTCTTCACTGTGGCCAATCGGTTCCAGGTCGTTTGTGCCCAAAAGGGTAATCCGCTTTTCAAGCGGGTTCTCCGACGCAATCGCTTTATGGCCAAGATCGAGACAGATAATGTCCGGAGCGGGAACCGAGACAACGCGTGTCAGCAGAATGGCTGCGTGAAGGTACTTCTGCTCACCCAGAATACTTTCATAACCCTTGTCCCAGTAAATGAATGTGCCCGGGCTGCATTCAATGTCCTTTCTCCGGGCATGTATGGGATACGTTGGCGTTCCCCCCGCAACAACAATCAAAGGGCGGTCGACCTGTTGCATCAAATGTTTCAGCAAGGCGGGCACCGGCTCAAAGGCCTTGTCGCAGCGTGTTGTCCGCGCGGCGAAATCAGTATCCCGTATGTGTCCGTCGTAAACATGCAGACCACGAAGCGATATTCCAGGTAACGTATGGATATTCCCGAACAGGTCCGGGACCAGGGACGGATTGATTCCGGTACGATTCATCCCGACATTCAGGTCGATGAAATATTCCAGTGGTTTTTTCGATCCCGCAAAAGTGTCGGAAACAGACTTTGCCGTCTCAGCATTATCGATAATGGTCGACCATT
>CBKWFZ010000756.1:0-2586 GCA_966673785.1 uncultured bacterium | reverse complement strand
GGCATAGTTCCCGGAAGTCGGGGTGGCGAGGTAATTCAGGAAAACGTTCTCCCGGATTCCCATCAGACGCAACTTCGGCAACGAAGTAATGAGAAATCTCCGAAACTGGTAATGTACATTCCCGGTGAAATATTTGTCTGCGGTGCTGTAGGTATAATAATCCAGCAACCTGAAGCTCCCTACCGGATCCGTTGTACTGAATGGTGTCTGGTTCCCCAGGAAATGTTTGTAATCGGGAAAATACATCCTTTCATTGTTAAGGAACACGCCTCCTTTCATGGCCACGATAACGCGCGCCCGTACACCGAGACTGAAGTCGTGACGGAATCCCGCTTCAAGCTGATCGTAGTCCACATCACTACCCATCGCATCGCGGAACCCTTTACGGTACTCCAGGGAGAATAATGGCGAGGAATTTTGTATTTCGCTTCTTCGACCATTCCTGATCCTGAACTTAAGCCATGGCCGCGCGTGAATGCTTACCGAGCCTACGAGGGCATCGTGATCGGGGAACGACGTGTCATCAAGTTCAAGGTTGACCGGCGTGTTCGACGTATACGACTCGATATGTCTGCGGTCTACAAGCGTGTAATCACTGTTGTTGGATAACTGATACCGCCGCGCGTAACTCCAGGAAGTCGCAACCGTAACGAAGGGACTGACTTTCCTGCGATAGAGCAAATCCACGAAATCCCTCTCGTACAGCTTCATCAGGTTCTTTTCAAGAAACAGCGTGGTGAAAGTATTGACGATCGGATGTATCGGCTCATCATGATTGAGCTGCTGAACATAACGGCCCCCTTTCAGTTCAACGCGATGGTCTTTATTCCGCAGCGATAACAGGATGTTGCCGGAGAATTTTTTCCTGGAGAAAGCATACCGAAGCGTGGGCGTAATGTTGAAGCGCGTGCGGTTCGTATCCTGAAATACAGTCCCAAACCCGATTTTATAAAACGCATTCCATCCTTCGACCGTGTTAAATCCGCCGAAGGGCATGTAAATAATAAAGTTTGAGTGTTTCGAAACCTTATAGCGATCACCAAGCAGAATGTCCCACGGCTGAAATCCCTTGTGTTTCGACGCCTTCAGTGTGTCACCCTCCTGCTTTTTTCGTTCTACCACGGCCATGCTATCCGATTTCTGGTAGCCGCGTATTTCCGCCCGCGTCAGTGGAACGGGTCGTACCTGCGCCCAGTACAGTGAGTCTTTTTTATACGCGCCGCTGTCGATCGTAAAGGTATTGTCGAATAACACCTCCGGTTCTTTTTGCTCCCGCCGCTCCGTCTTTTCATACTCGCGCATCAACGTCTTCAATTCTTTACGCGTAATCTCCTTGCCGGAATTAAGCCTTTCCTGGAGATCCTTTACGTCGCCCGAATTTTTCTGGATTTTCACCGCCACGTCTTTCTCGATTTTTTCATCGATCACTTCCATTTGTTCAGGCTCAACATAAAGCTCCGGGTTAACGGTGATCTTGTAGTCGCTCACCGTTGCCAGGTATTTGTATTCGAATTCAAAGCCGAAAATTTTCCCATGAATGTTGAACTGATGAGAGACCGGCAACCAGGCTTTGTCTTCGATCGGTGCGTAAACCGCCTTGATGTCAAAACGAATTCCCAGCTTCGTCGTGGAAATGTCCATACTATGAATGCTCCACCAGTTCTCAACAAGATTGATAATACCTTCAACAACGTTGTCACCTTTCATCCGCGGCGTCACCCTGATCTTGCTTATTTCATAGTTCCTGTCCTTGAACGTACCGAGGTATTCAAACCTGTAATAGGAGAACGCCCTGGGCGAAAGTGGTGAAATGGTCTCCGCAATCTCCGGTTCATAAAAGCTTCCCAGGATATACTGGTTCGGAGAAGTATTGTTATCCTTTCCGTCGCTGTGAATTGAGATCACTTTTTCCTTGAACGTGGCCGGGCGTTTGTATTCGATTTCGCTTACCGACTCCTGAATGAAGACTCTTCCTTTTTCTATTCCTTCTTTCTCAAGCTGTCTTTTCGCAAGCCACGGATAGTCTACCAGCTGGCCGGCGCCTTTGATGTAGACACGCGCAGTGTAGGCATCCAACTGGTTCCGGTGATAGTTTGCTTTTGCAATTGCCTTGCGCATGATCGTATAGGCAGGGTCTTCTTTTCCTGCCTTCACCGTAACGGTCTGAAGCATCGTCGCCTGTTCGCGAAGCGTAACATCAATGGTCACAAATTCATCGACGATCTCTACTTGCTTCACCACGGATTCATAGCCGATATACTGATAAACAAGCTCATACGATCCAGGTCGCAATGTCAGCTCATACTCGCCCTGCAGGTTTGTCGTCGTTCCTGAGCCCGTTTGTTTAACAAAGATCGTTGCAAACGCGAGGGGCTCGCCGGCCTCAGTGCGTATTGTGCCCCGGATACCGCCCACGGGTGCGGCAATGAGCTGCGAACCGAGGCATGTGACAATGAATACAATAAAAATGTATCGGGCTGACCCTGGGTGTAAAGACATTCCTTTATGCGTTAACGCTGATAAAACCCCCTGGCGGCGATAATCTCCTCCACAACACCCGCTACACGCTGATCCGAAACCGAATCC
>CBKWFZ010000755.1:0-2591 GCA_966673785.1 uncultured bacterium | reverse complement strand
GGTGAAGATAACGCCGGCAGTGAAGATGACGCGGGTGGTGAGGATAACTACGGCGGCAACGATGGTTCAGATAATGGGGAACCCGGAAATACTGACGGCGACAACGATGATCCCAATCCAGTCACCAATATTCCGGCTGCAAAAAACTATGAAGTGTTCGTCTATCCGAATCCCGGCCGGTCAGAACAGATACAGATTGTCTTACCCGAGGAACCGCAGGAGCGTTATCAGTATCGGTTGATTGATCCGATGGGAAGAATTATCACGGCAGGCGGCGGACACCCGCACAACGGTATCGACAATCTCAGGCTGGAGCTCCCCTCCGGTTTGCCTGAAGGTATCTATCTTCTTGTGATCTCGGGAAGAACGCATGAACACATAGCCCGCATTGCCATAAAGAACAAATGACTGATTCGCTCACCTGCGATCTGCATCACCGTTCACCCATAACAACACCCACGGGATACAACAGCCATCGTTTATCGAAATACGGCGACCGCGCGTAGAACCATTGATAGATTCGCGCGGGATCGTCCGCAAACGCGGGGTCACTCTTCATTTGTTGTTCAAATGCCTTCTTTAACGCGGGGTCTTCGGCGAGCATTTGTGCAGCAAGCGGTTCTGCGACGTATTGTTCGATATACTCTGTCCGGGAGAATATCTCCGGAAAAAAGCCCCATTGGAAGAAAGAATCCGGTGATCCCGGATGAAGCAGAAGTATAGCAAGATCACCAAGGGGCTGATCCGTGGGCACGATCACAGACCCGGGATAGAAAGTCTCTTCCATCTCTTGCAGCTCCACCTCGGCATTCACCGTGAAGTGTCCTTCAAAAGGCTGACGCGAGAAGTTGTGTTTTCCGATACGAAATAATGTGGCTTTGATCGTCCGTTCCTCCCTCAGTGTTTCCATTTCAATTCCGTGGAATCTAAGTCGCTCTATCACGTCTTTATACGTTCCGGGAACAATGAACTTCACCGGCCGCGGTGTTTTTACGTCAGGAACATTTGCCCGGATGAAGGGTATGCGCTGATTTATCGGTTCACCGGTCCACTCAACGTATGCGCTACCTGTGATGGCTGATTTCCGGGTGCGCGGTACGATGCCGAGAAAATCGACGGTATCCGGAACGCCGGACCGGGTCCAGCGCAGGACAACTTCAGCGTTGCGTCGCGCCCGGTCCGCTGCAATCGCTGTCTGAAGTGACTTGCCTTCGGAAGCCAGCAAACGGATCGTAGCTGCGAGGAACACATAGGTTCCAAGCACGCGCTGGCGGAATGGTTTCAACGAATGATTCTCAACCAACACGGTTGGGAGGTGAATGAGATCGCCATATCCGTTCGAGAATCGCGTCGAATGGCCGAACTCCATCATGCCGCTGCTGAAATCACGATCATTGGCTGCAAACACGAGCGGTCCCGGGATATGACCGAATTCCTGAAGACCGGCGTCAATCGTTGGCCTGAACGCTTCGTTTAACCATTTCGCTATCCCGGGTGAGTAACTTTCACTGTACCCATAGGTAATGTCATACTGATAGTCCGCCCCATCCGTTACATGAATATCGAGATACAGGTCGGGCTTGTAGGCATTGATCACGTTAATGACGGCGCGTAGCTCCTCCGTATCAAGTTTGGCGTAGTCGCGGTTAAGATTAAGATTGCGCGCATTTGTCCGCCACCCCATATTCGAGGGACCGCGTTGATTCACGCGGTTATATGGTGACGACCGCTCGTGTCCATCGACACTTAGTATCGGAATAAACAGAATATTCACCCGTTCAAGCAAGTCCTTCCTGGACCCGGTCACGATGTCACGTAAGAGCATCATTCCGGCGTCCTTGCCGTCGATCTCGCCGGCATGGATTCCCGCCTGAATCAATAACAATGGCTTTTGTGATTGTTCGAGCGCCTGAGACGTAAAACGTTTTTCTTTCGTAGCCACCACCATCTTTATCTCACGGCCGTTTGCGCTCACACCAATCGTTGTCATTTCGAGCGCATCCGACGCGGTGCAGAGCCTTGCGAGCCAGTGCATCGTTTCGGTATAGTCGGGTGTGAATTTGAAACCGTTCTTTTCAGCCGGCGTGATCCATTTGTTGTCCGGGCCCGCCACTAATGCCTCGCTTTTTCCCGACCACGGCATTAACGGAGGCAGGAGATCCTGCGCGCGCAACCCGCTGAGCACAGCAATGACAAGTACGCAGGTACACAAGGGTGTCTTCATAGAATTCATTCGTTTAACTTATTAGTCGTTCTCACCTGTGTTCACCATAAACATGGCTGTAGGAAGAAGCCGTTTGAAGATTTCATCTTTAATTTTCGTGTCGACGTCAAGACCATGCAAGGCTTCCGACATACAGGAAAGCCAGGCTGTTGCATGTTCCTGCGTAATGGGATGCGGCAGATGTCGCGCCCGCAGACGGGGATGTCCAAAACGCTGCGAGTACAGGGGCGGACCCCCGAAAAACTGGGTAAGAAAAAGACGCTGCTTTTCCTTTATCTCATATTTTTCGGTTACGAACATGTGACTGATCACATCGTTGGTGAATACCAGGTCGTAAAAACGGTCCACCAACATACGGAGGTTCTCC
>CBKWFZ010000754.1:0-2595 GCA_966673785.1 uncultured bacterium | reverse complement strand
ACGCTACCGGATCAAAAGTTCCATGACTCACTCAATGAGCTTAAGTCATTCTTTCATGACTTCGTCCTGTTAACGAATGACAGTCTCCGCGCAGAAGACCGCGATCGGTCAGTGGCCATTGATAACACGCGAACGGAGTTGAAAAATCGCATTGAGAACATGCTTGAGAGTCAGATTTACCATCTCAAGAAGGGAACATTAGGGAACAAACTCGGTTTATTGCAAATCCGGATCTTACTCGAGATAAACGATATCATTCGCGAGATGACGGAAATCTCGAAGATGTTCCTGTTCTTTCACGAAAGCAAAGTAAGGCAGGACTGATACCGCGTCCGGCCCGCCGACCTAAAAGGATATCTCACGGATTAATTCAGTCAACCGCTGAATTTTGTCCTCGTCAGGATGTTCTTTTTTCAACTCCTCGATAATCTGGTCGGCAAGCTGCATTACCTTGTTCTGTTTGCTTCCGGGGGCTTTCGCCGGGAATATTTTAGCTGCCATCTTCATAGCCTTGTAAAACTCGATCAGCTGTTTCTTTTTTTCGGGACTCGTTATAGCAGTTTGCATTGCTGAAAAGGTTATCCGCCTGCAATGTTTTAAATAATCATGCCGGGTGATATGGCGTCCTGCAATTGTTTTTAACAGCATGCACGTTTAATTTAGACGAACCGGAACGTCGATCGATGATCCGGGTGATTACGATGAAAATCCGGCTGACATTATTTTTTGCGTGGCTCACCGCGGCTGCGGTGGGGCAGAGCACACAGATGAGTACGTACTGCAATCCGCTTAACGTTGATTATACGTACATGATCTACAATGCGCACAACAACATCTCGTATCGGTCCGGCGCCGACCCCGCGGTTGTGCGATTCCGGAACGAATACTACATGTTCGTAACCCGGTCGATGGGCTACTGGCATTCGACAGATCTTCACAACTGGACGTTCATTTCGCCGGAGAAATGGTACTTCGAAGGATCGAATGCACCTGCGGCCCATAACTATCGTGATTCCGTGCTATATGTGACGGGGAATCCTTCCGGATCGATGAGTATCCTGTATACCGATGACCCGAAAAAAGGCGACTGGAAAGCAGTGCCCGCGATCCTGCACGATCTTCAGGATCCCGACCTTTTTATCGACGACGATGGTCAGGCATACATGTTCTGGGGATCTTCAAACAAATTCCCTGTACGTGCGAAAACGCTAGATCGAAAAACACGGTTCAAGCCATCGGAGAAAACGTATGAGCTTTTCAACCTTGACATGGCGAAGCATGGGTGGGAGCGCTTTGGAGAAAACCATAGCGATACCGTACTCGGCGGATACATTGAAGGTCCCTGGATGACGAAACACAATGGGATCTATTATTTGCAGTATGCTGCGCCGGGAACAGAGTTCAACGTATATGGCGATGGTGTGTACATGAGTGATGCTCCGCTTGGCCCTTACCTGTACGCGCCAAACAATCCGGTCTTTTACAAACCCGGCGGTTTTATCAATGGCGCGGGTCATGGCAGTACTGTGGAAGGTCCCGCGGGAATTTACTGGCACTTTGCATCGATGGCCGTGTCGGTCAATGTAAACTGGGAGCGTCGCCTCTGTATGTTCCCAGCGTTTTTTGATCGCGACAACCTCATGTACAGCAATACTGCGTATGGTGACTATCCGCATTTCGCTCCGGACATTGCCGGGAAGGATGGAGGCTTTGCGGGATGGATGCTGCTTTCGTACCGGAAACCAGTGACGGCGTCATCAGCGCAAAAGGATCATTCACCTGAGGATCTGGTGGACGAAAATGTAAAGACGTTCTGGCTTGCGGAAAAGTCCGATGACCGGCAATGGGTCACCATAGATATGAAGCGACCCTCAAAGGTCTTTGCTGTTCAGGTGAACTATCACGATCATAAGTCCGATATGTACGGCAGGATTCCCGGACTGTATCATCGCTATGTGCTCGAGGGCTCCGGAGACGGAACCACCTGGTCTGTGCTCGTAGACCGAAGCAGCAACTACCGCGATGTTCCCAACGACTACGTGGAACTGGCTGCTCCGGCGACGGTTCGTTATGTACGCTTCCGGAATATTCACGTGCCCACACCTGAGCTCGCTATTTCTGATCTGCGTGTATTTGGTATTGGTCAGGGTAAAGCGCCGGCGCGGGTTAAAAATTTTCAGGTGCAGCGTCGGGATGACCGCAGAGATGCGCGCCTCACATGGCAGGCGCAACCGGATGTGCAGGGATACCATGTTTACTGGGGCATCGCACCGGATAAACTTTACAATTCATGGATGGTCTATGACGAGAATGCGTTGCTTTTGAAAAGTCTCACTGTTGACCAGTCGTATTACTTTGCGATTGAAGCTTTCAATGAAAACGGAATATCGGAACGGTCAAAGCCTGTCCGCGTCGATTAGGATGCAGGAAACCTGAAAGGATTGCGTGTCCTTTCGTTGCACACTTAGAGAAAACAAATCAGTCCAATGAAAAAAATGCTGCTATTTCTTATGTCCCTTGCGTCGCTGAATGCATGCAGGACAAATGAGTCGGCTACCACGACGTCGAACGGTGAGGTTACCATGCGGGAGCCCC
>CBKWFZ010000753.1:0-2599 GCA_966673785.1 uncultured bacterium | reverse complement strand
AACCAGCAATCGCAAACCTCGGGAAGATACTCGGACTTGTTCGCCGCACCGGCCGGAATTGTCTCGATTTCCTGACGGCGATCTTTGTGGAACGAAAAGAGCTATCATCCGTGACGCGAGAGTTCGGATTAAAAAGTGAACACGTTGCTTCGGTGAAAAAATATAAATGCCTCGAACAGGTTAGAAATATCGTGAAAGAAAAAGCGCTTGATTATGAGGACTTCACTGATTGAAATAATGGAAATCGAAAAGTACCTTGACAATGAGCTTGTTCCCCAGGACAGGCTGCTGTTCGAGGCCCGTTTGGAAATTGATGCCGGACTGAAGCAGAATGTTTCATTGCAACGGAAAATCTATGCCCTGCTAAAAGCGCACCGTGAGTACCAGCTCCGGGAACTCATGCAACACCATTACGAATCGTTCCTGATGGATTCCCGTAACCGAAATCGTCTCCTGTCCATTTTCAATTGATCGTTATGACAGCAAGTGTAATCCCTATGGTTATCGACAACTCGTCACGTGGCGAGCGCGCCTATGATATCTACAGCCTGTTGTTAAAAGAGCGTATCATAATACTGGGTTCTGCTATCGATGACAGCATTGCCAACGTGATCGTGGCTCAACTCCTCTACCTTAACAGCCTGGATCCGAAAGCGCCGATCAACCTGTACATTCAAAGTCCGGGCGGCGTTGTTTACGCCGGCCTTGCGATATATGACACCATGCAAATGATCTCCGCACCTGTTCATACGCTTTGTGTTGGATTTTCGGGAAGTATGGGCACAGCGTTGCTCTGCAGCGGGGCGAAAGGTAAACGGTTTGCATTACCTCACGCAACTATTCACATGCATCCGACGGGAGGCGGGGCGAAAGGTTATACGGAAGACGTTCGTATTGCCACCCGCGAACAGGAACGTCTGCAGATCCAGCTTTTCCACCTGATGGGCAAGCATTCGGGCCACGGCTGGCAGGAAATTGAAAGCCATTTTATCCGGGACCGTTACATGACAGCCGTCGAGGCAAAGGAGTTTGGCCTGATCGATGGAATCCTCGGCGATATTTCTGACGTGGTCCGGATTCAACCCGGAGCCCTGGATGTGCAACTGATTCGCCCACTCAAAGCGGAGAACGGCGTGAGTGAAAAGACCGAAGTCTAAGCATTTGTCTTTGGCGTACCACCCATTTTCTACCAGGTCCGGGACGAAAAAAAATCATCTCCCCTCAATCGCGAATCCGGATGCAAACGATGGCACGCTTAAAAACAGTGATAAATCATACAGCCGTAAAACATTGTAGGCCGAAATGCTGTAATTCATCGCGAAAAGACTCAAATTTGCATCGTAGCCCGTGAGTAAATGCGGAGAATTGTTGAACCCGCATTCCAGGCACGCCGGCTTTGTAACTTAGCACACCCGACGAATGAGGTCATTCGTCGAGACAGGTCAGGTAACCCTTGCTTTTTTGTGGTAAACAAAAGCGCCCGTTCAGGTAGAAAAGACAGATGGCAGTCGGGAATCGGCATGGCCATCAGGTGCTGCTTTGTTTTGCTTATCGGCGTTGCTTTCGCCAATCAACAGGTTTTTGCCCTTTCAATCGCCCAGAAATCCAGACTTGGATCAAGTCTCGGACTATCTGAATCGGGTCAGAAGCTTTCTCCGGCCGGTGTTAAAGTTACTTACCCGTCCGACGCGGAGTCCAACGAATCTGAATCAATTGAATCTGATGAATGCCAGTCCGGCGAAGAAAAGAGTGACAACGAGTTCACCGAATCACCGATTGCGTCTTCAGTAAACAACCGCATCGCCGTTTCGTCGGCGGCACTTCGGCTACTTATTGACCAACTTGGATCGGGCCACCGAACAGAAA
Source organism: uncultured bacterium (assembly GCA_966673785.1). Classification (GTDB taxonomy): domain Bacteria; phylum Bacteroidota; class Bacteroidia; order Cytophagales; family Cyclobacteriaceae; genus Ohtaekwangia. The sequence goes on along the minus strand of CBKWFZ010000753.1, from coordinate 733 downwards.
CGTCTCTTTATATCCTCTACCACTCCTGGAAGTCCTTCCTGTATTGATCTTGCATTCCGAATACAACTGAGGCATCGGTGATGCCTTGCTGCAGCCATCCGGCATGCGGCTTATCTGCAAGAATTAATCAATACAAAAAACATGAGAATCGTACTAACGCTCGGGGTAATTGCGCTGCTGTTCAACACCAGCTGCAGCCACAACGAGCATAAAAAATCAGAAAAAGCAAAACTGGTGATCACCAGTCCGGTCCGAAAAGACACGGTCATTTATAAGGAGTATGTATGCCAGATCCATTCCGCACAGCACATCGAATTGCGGGCTCTGGAAAAAGGTTATGTCCAGAACATTTATGTTGATGAGGGCCAACACGTCAGACGTGACCAGCTGATGTTTCAGGTCATGCCTGTCGTTTACCGGGCAGAAACCGAGAAGGCCAACGCCGAAGTGAAGTTTGCCGAGATCGAATACCTGAACACCAAAACCCTCGCGGATAGCAACATCGTCTCACAGAATGAACTCGCGATGTCACTCGCGCAGTTGAACAAGGCGAAGGCGGAACTCGCATTGGCCCAGGCACACCTCGGCTTCACGGAAATAAGGGCACCATTCGACGGGATCATGGATCGGCTCCATGTCCGGAAGGGAAGTCTTGTCGACGAAGGCGAACTGCTTACCAATTTGTCGGACAATAGCAAGATGTGGGTATATTTCAACGTACCGGAAACAGAGT
>CBKWFZ010000752.1:0-2601 GCA_966673785.1 uncultured bacterium | reverse complement strand
GACATTAAAGCGATCGAGGGTCAGGTCGTTCAGCGCGGGAAGTTCCTGCCCCGTTGCCGGCAGTTCTCGGGCGAGTTCACTCCGTACAAGAGCGAAATCATTCTCCACTTTTTTCCTGATCACCGGCGTTTCGTCTTTCAGGTTGTTTATGCAAAACTGAAGGCGTGTTTCAAGCTCCGGAATAAGATACACTTTCTTGTAATCCGCATTCGCCATCGTCTTGTCGTAGATGTAGAACTCCTGCTCGAATTTGTTGTCCTTGAACTGACTCACCATTAATGCTTCGAACGCCCAGCGCGAGGCCATCAGGTCGCCTACAAAAGGAACGGTCGCCGTATTACCAATACTCGGATTCAGCTTGTCAAACTTCACAACGACACCGCTGAGAATAAGCTGGGGAATCAGCAGCAGCGGAATGAGGATGTAGATCGTTACCGCCGAATTGAAGGCTGACGAGATATTGAGCCCAAGGAGGTTTGCAAAACATGACGTGGTGAACAGAATGAACCATTGCAACCAAAGCATGCCCTCGATCTCAAGTATAAACGATCCGACGAGCACAAACAGGAACGTCTGGATCGCCGACATCGTAAAAAGGATACTGATCTTCGACAGCAGGTAACTGCTCCTGCTGAGATGAAGGAATGCTTCACGTTTCAGAATTTTCCGGTCCCGGATAATCTCTTCCGCGCTCACCGTTAATCCCATGAACAGGGCCACAATGATACTCATGAACAGGTACGCCGGGAGATTGACGTTCTTGCCAAAAATATAGCCCGACAGAAACTGATCATCCACGTTGTAATAACGGACGATATACCCGAGAATAAACGCGAGCAACGGCGCTTCAAGAAGATTGATGATCAGATACTGCCGGTTATGAAGTTTGGCCTGCACATCGCGAAGACCGAACAACATCATTTGTTTCACCCTTGTCGGGATCCGAAGCGTGGAATGCGGTACATCTTCCGACGTCGGCACCTCAGGTTTCCGGTGGGTCTTTTCGAATATGCGATTCCATTGTTCTGCTGAGATCTTGCGTTCGTTCGTAAAGTGCCCGTACTCGTTGATAACTTTCGTTTCAATGATATTAAAGATCTGCTCAGGATTAACGTTGCCACACTCATGACACTCCCCCTGATCACTGTTGACCAGATCGATGCATTTCTTGAAGTGGAGGATGGCATTCACAGGGTTACCATAGTATATCTGGTATCCGCCGGTATCAAGGATCAGCAGCTTATCAAACATCTTGAAGATATCGCTTGACGGCTGATGGATAACCGTGAAGACCAGCTTTCCCTTCAGACTAAGCTCCTTGAGGAGATCAATGATGTTTTCCGAATCGCGTGACGACAGACCACTTGTCGGTTCGTCGCAAAAGAGTACAGCTGGTTCGCGCAGGAGTTCCAGTCCGATATTAAGTCGTTTACGCTGACCGCCACTGATCGTTTTCTGCAGGGCCGAGCCGACCTTGAGATTGCGGGTTTCTTCAAGCCCCAGGTCTTCGAGGACATGCAGGACCAGTGAATTGATTTCCTCCTCCGACTTCTGGCTGAAACAAAGTTTTGCAGCGTAGTACAAATTCTGGTAGACAGTCAGGTCTTCGATTAGCAGGTCGTCCTGGGGAACGAAGCCGATTACGCCTTCGATTTTCTCGGGTTCTCGGTGGATGTCGATTCCATTGATGAGCACCTTTCCCGAAGAAGGTTTCTCTGTGCCATTCAGCACATGCAGCAAGGTGCTCTTACCGGCACCGCTGGCACCCATGAGTGCGATCAGGTTGCCCGACTCTTCCGCGAGGGAGACGTTTCTCAGACCAAGCTTGCCACTTTTGAATTTGTAACTGATATCGATCGCCTCGAAAGACAGTCTGGAATAACCGCCGAAAAGTTTAAACTTTTGCAGTATGTCTCCGTAATAGACCGGATCGTCTTTCTCCCAGCGGATAAGACTGCCAACAGCCAGTACGTTGATCTTGCCTGACCTTACGGGTACGCCGTTGAGAAAAACAGAGGACGTTCCCAAATAGCGGATAAAGTAGAGATCGACGAACTCAAGGTAAAGCACGGCGATAAATCCTTTCAACGCCGTTTTTCTGATCACGGGACTCTTGCTGAATTCCGATTCCGACGCATGGATCAGCAGGATCTTCGGATCATCGAGATCGGTTTCTGCCTTTCCGAGAACGAACTTTTCTATTACGTCAATCGTGGCGTCGCTCACAAGGAATATTTCCCCTATCGCCTTTACTAGTTGATCTTCGCGTTCGGATATACGCCCGTCAGCCTGAATTATCGTAACAAGTTCAACGAGAATGACGGCCTTTTGCTTTTGCGTCAGATTAGGGCTCACCTCCTGACAGAGTTGTCGGACTCGGGCCACCTCTTCTTCCCACAATTTTGGTCGCGGTGGCAGGGAGGAGCAGATCTCGTCGAAGGTCCGGAGATAGGCTTCAACCGCCGCTCCGCTCATGTGATCCTCGAGAAAGGACTTGATCTGTTCGCGTTCAGGACGTGACACTTCGTCTTCGTGTGCCACTACGGCAAACAGACGCAGTATTGCCCTCAGCAATGACTCGCTCATAGGTCGGGGATTAAA
>CBKWFZ010000751.1:0-2609 GCA_966673785.1 uncultured bacterium | reverse complement strand
ATGGTGGCGGGACGCAAACGCGAGCGGACCCGAGGGCGAAAGCTTTGATATCAACTTTGCATTTGAGAAGATTTTCGGTCAGGGACGGCGGATCATTTTCGCGTCCATCGTTGCGTTTCTTATTGGCCAGCTTACCGATGTTTTCGTTTTTCAGCGGCTGAAACAAATCACCGGCCCGAAACTACTTTGGCTGCGCGCAACGGGGTCCACGTTGGTGTCACAATTCATCGACAGCTTTGTGGTGCTATACATCGCCTTCTCAGGTGTGTTCAGCGTCGGACAAATCAATGCTATCGGGATCACGAATTACATGTACAAGTTTGCAGTCGCGATCCTCCTGACGCCGCTAATCTACCTGGGTCACATGCTCATCGATCGATACCTCGGCAAAAGTTATGCGGAAACCCTGATGAAGGAAGCTTCCGAAAAGAGCAAGGGATTCTTCTGATCAGTTGCTCCGGCTCCGGCAGACATTGTCACAAATGATCGCTGTTGCAATCGCGGCATTCAGCGACTCGGCTTTCCCATACCGCGGGATCGTGATCTTGTCGGTAACAAACCTTGCCAGTCGCTCCGAAATCCCGCGCGACTCGTTTCCGATCAGGATAAGTCCGCCCTCGCGGAAGGATTCGCCGTGAACGTTGCGCCCGTCGAGATAGGCGCCGTAAACCCGTTCGGTCGCCGTGGCCAGCATTTCGTCAAGAGGAACGTAATAGAAACGCGAGCGGGTAAACGATCCCATCGTGGCACTGACCACCTTGGGATTATAAAAATCGGCGGTTTCCGGCGATGCAATGATCTGATTGATGCCAAACCAGTCTGCTGACCGGATTATCGTACCCAGGTTGCCGGGGTCTCGAATATCATCCAAAACGAGGGTAACAGATCCTTCCGGCCGGTTAAAGGGTATGTTTTCTTTCATCCTCGCCACTGCCAGGCCCGCCTCATTCGTCTGCCATTCACCGAGAGAAGCCAGCTCCCGTTCCGTGGTTTCGATCACCTCAGTCCGCTCAACGTCCTGGCCCGGTAGCGATTCGAGGAACTCACCCGTTCCGGCGACGAAAAGCGTTTCGAAATCCGAACGCAGTAATTCCTGCACACTCTTTGCACCTTGCACGATAAAACATTGTTCCTGTTTGCGGTATTTTTTTATTTGCAGGGATTTGACAAACTTAATTCGGGCTTTTGAAAGCATCTTTACTCGATTGGCTGGTTCGAACGCTAAATATATCTCTTTAATCCTTCTAACCTCATCGTTGCTGGCGGGATGTGCGGGGCTGAAACACCTTGGTCCGGGAGAAAAAATGCTGGCCAAACAGGAGATCAAGGCTCCTAAAAACATTAATAAAGAAGCCCTTCGAAATCTTTATGGTCAGAACACCAACCGTACCCTTATTGGCACAGACATAAAACCCCTGGTGGCGTTATATTACGGCGTGTGGGGGACACAGAGTTACGATCAGGAAAAATATATCCGGAAGCGCGAGCGCGTTGAAAAAAAATTTGACGCCAAGATCGCCGCCACTACGAACGAAAAAAAAATAAACAACCTTCAGTTCCGGAAGCAAAAGAAAGTTGACCGGCTCAATTCCTTTATCGAAAACGGAAATCTCTGGATGCAGTGGGGCGAGCCGGTCGCGGTGTTCGACAGCAGCGCAGTTGACCTCACCCGGGAACGTTTTCAAAACTACCTTTTTTCCAACGGATACTTTCTTGGGAAAGTGCAAACGAATGTCGAATTCAAAGGCGCCAAAGGCCGAAGGGTCGAAGTCGAATATGTCGTCGAGCCGGGAACACCTTATGTTATCGACTCGATCCTGTATGAAATTCCCGACTCAATCATCGCGGACATTGTGGCGGAAGACCGCAGAAATAGTTTTTTGAAAACCGGTGATCGTTACAGGCAGGACAATCTTTCAAAGGAGCGGGAACGGATGGACATGTTGCTGAAAGACCATGGCTACTATGATTTCAACCGGCAGTACATCGAGTTCGAAGCGGATACCGTTCACGGCGGCGAAGAACGGATTGTATGGCTAAAGGTAATCGTTAACGATCCGGAACGACGCGGCTATCACAAACAATTCCGCATCGATTCCGTGCGCTTTGTGACCGATGCTTCCGTCGACAACCCCGGCGGTCGCCGCAAATCGCGAACATATCGTGACATCGAATACCGGTTTTATAATGACAATTACAATCTGAAGATATTAAGCCAGCGCGTTTTCACAACCCCCGGCGACATGTACAGTCGTAGCGAAACCCTCAATACACAACGTCAGCTCGCGAATGTTGACGCGTTTAAATTCATTAATATCAATTACGACACTTCTGGCGGCAACTTCATCATGAACATTTTCTCAAGCCCGCTTCCGCGTTACGAGTGGTCGAACGAAGCCGGTGTAAATGTGACTCAAGGTTTTCCCGGACCGTTCTACAGTATTTCATTCAGAAAAAGGAACCTCTTCAAAGGACTGGAAACATTCGAGCTGAGCGGGCGCTTCGGCTTCGAGGGCGTTGCATCGGTCACCGAAAATCAGAATATATACAAAAGTACCGAGGCTGGCGTTAACGCGGCATTGACTTTCCCGCAATTCATTTTTCCTTTT
>CBKWFZ010000750.1:0-2609 GCA_966673785.1 uncultured bacterium | reverse complement strand
GGGTCATCTGCATCTTTTGCATCGCCGGCTGCAGATCTGATTTCTTCAGCGTTGCTCTATGTAACTCTTCTTACGATTTCAGGTCACTTAATCCAATTGTTTTATGAAGATGGAAAATGCATTTCGTCAGGATGTGCTGGCATGGGTGATAATTGCCGGCCTGTTGACGGCGGTAACTGTTTTTTCGGTTAATTTTCTCAAAGATCGCGAGACAGACTTGCGTGAAGCAGATAACGCCGCGACATTGCGAGGCGACTTCGACAACGGGTCACTCAATTGATAACATTTTTGATCTTAACGATCTGACTACTATGAAAACTACAATGCTGGAATATTTTAAATTGATTCTTCAGAAAGTCTCTTTTGACAGGAGACTGTTTCGCAAGGAATATCGCAAATCGATACAGCGGTTACCACGCTCCCAGGCAGAACAACTAAAAGAATGGTTGAGAAGTCAGCGACTGGTTCCCGTTCATCAGCGACGCAACTAGGTTAGGGGTTCCGGGGCTCTGGTCGTTTCTTTGGATCAGGGCCCCGATTTTGACCATTTTGCCGGTTCGCAAAATTGAGCAACATTCGGGTTTCGGACGCGTACCGCCGGGAGTAGGTTTGTACCATGAAAACGCAGGAACAATTTGATTACCACCGCATCGCGGATGCGATCGGGTTCATTATCGAAAACCATCGCAGCCAACCCGGACTCGATGAGCTCGCGGACCATGTTCACATGAGTCCCTTCCACTTTCAACGCCTCTTTACTTCATGGGCAGGCGTCTCGCCGAAGAAGTTTCTTCAGTATGTCAGCCTTGAACATGCCAAGCAGGTACTGCAGCGCCGCGCATCGCTGGCTGAGGCGGCTGACGAAGTAGGCCTCTCCGGAACGGGCAGGTTGCATGACCTGTTTGTGAGTATCGAAGGCATGACACCTGGTGAATACAAGAACGGCGGCGAAAGTCTCGATATCAATTACAGTTTCGCCGAAAGTCCTTTCGGAAATGTGATTATCGCCTCTACCTCCAAGGGAATTTGTCTGATGCAGTTTTATGAGGATGAAGGCCAGGCTTTGGAAATACTTACTGTGCAATTCCCAAATGCCCGGTATCATCAGAAGCTTGACATTCTTCAGCAGGACGCCCTTTTTATTTTTCAGAAAGACTGGCGTCGTCTCGGGGAAATTAAACTACATCTTAAAGGAACTGAATTTCAGTTAAAAGTCTGGAACGCATTATTAAAAATCCCGATGGGCGACCTGATGAGCTATGGAGCCGTGGCGGCGGAAATGAACCAACCGCACGCATCCCGGGCTATCGGTACGGCTATTGGCAGTAATCCCGTCGCGTTTCTTATCCCTTGTCACAGGGTCATCCAGTCGTCCGGAGTGATCGGAGGTTATCGATGGGGCGCTGTTCGCAAAACCGCAATGATCGGCTGGGAAGCAGCTCAGACCACCGCTAAAGATTTCAGCCTATGACGGTACAAGAAACATCGGCAAACGCGATCCGCGTTGACGCGTCTGTTTCTGAGCAGGTGGACCGCATACCCTGGCCGGAGGTGCAAAACAGTCTCAACGAAAAAGGATATGCGGTGATCAGGCAGTTTTTCGCGCCGCTGCAATGTGATGAGTTTCGCACTCATTACGCCGAACCTGGCAGATATCGCAAGACGGTTGTCATGGAGCGATTCCGCTTCGGTCTCGGGGAGTACAAATATTTCAACTACCCGTTGCCAGCGCTCCTGCAGTCGGTGCGCGAAAGTCTTTACGGAAAACTTGCCAGTGTCGCGAACGAATGGATGCGTGTGCTCGGACTGGCGAAACGGTTTCCGGCAACACACGCGGAACTTATCGCTGAATGCCGGAGTAAAGGACAGATGCATCCGACACCGCTTATTCTGAAATACGGTGCGGGCGGTTATAATACACTGCATCAGGATTTGTACGGTGATGTGTATTTCCCTATTCAGGCGGTTGCCATCCTCACTGAGCCGGGCCGTGATTTTACCGGAGGCGAATTTGTGTTAACCCAACAGAATCCCCGCGCACAGTCGAAAGCAATCGTGCTGAACCCGGAGAAGGGTGATCTTGTTATTTTCACGACAAGTTTTCGTCCTGCCAAAGGCCGCAATGGGTATCATCGTGTTTACGTAAAGCACGGCGTCAGCGAAGTGCATAAGGGCGAGCGGTATACACTGGGGATCATCTTTCACGACGCTTTAACGTAACTGCAGTGTACTGTCATCAATTGCTTGATGCCGTGGAATTGAAAAGACTTGTGTTAACAGGGAGGATTCAATTCGGAGGAAACATGAGATTAAAAATCTACGGAAGCCTTGGCTGTTCCTCCGGCAAAAGAATGCAACGGAGGAACCGGGTCTTTTTTTCCTCCGTTGAAGAGGCAAGAGCTTGCGGCTACCGTCCTTGCGCGCATTGCCTCCCTCATGAATATAAACGATGGAAGAATGCAGCTGTTTGAAGAAATGTTTGCCGGTTCCCGGAACCTGTTACCCCGCGATGGCACGGTCCATTACTTTGGACGGATTTTCCCAGTCGGATCGGCCGATCATTTTTTTGAGCGGCTGATGAACGACACAGTCTGGGAGCACGACAAGGC
>CBKWFZ010000749.1:0-2611 GCA_966673785.1 uncultured bacterium | reverse complement strand
TATCCTTAAATTCGGGAACCCCCGCACGGCGGTATTCGCACATATGGATAGCATCGGCTTCACCGTGCGGTACCAAAATCAACTGCTCGCAATCGGGAGCCCCGATGCCGACGGAGGAACTAAACTGGTGGGTCGCGATTCGTTGGGCCCCGTCGAGTGTGAGCTGTTTTATGACAAAGATCATCACGCTTTTTACTCGTTCGGAAGAATCATCGACCGGGGAACGACGCTTACCTACAAGCCAGACTTCAGAGAATCGCGAAACTTCATTCAATCTCCATACCTCGACAACCGGTTAGGAGTTTATAATGCATTGATGTTATGCGAGGATCTTAAAGACGGTGTCATCATTTTCAGCACGTGGGAAGAACACGGAGGCGGATCGGTGCCGTTCCTCACCAAGTTCATGTACGACGAATGGCGAATCAGCCAGACCCTTGTTTCGGATATCACGTGGGTGTCAGACGGAGTGGAGGAAGGGAAAGGCGTCGTTATTTCTATGCGCGACCGCAATATTCCACGGCAGTCATTCGTAAGACAGATCATCGATATTGCCCGGAGGCATGACATTCCGTTTCAACTGGAGGTCGAGGGCACCGGATCGAGCGATGGTCGTGAACTGCAACTCTCGCCCTACCCGATCGACTGGTGTTTCATTGGCGCCCCACAACAATTCGCACATTCGCCGTTTGAAAAAGTCCACCGCCAGGATATCAAGAGTATGATTGCGTTGTATAAGGTCTTGCTCCTTCAACTTTAAAAATGAGACGAATCCCCGGTTTAATTTGTACACTTTTTCTGCTCGCAGCGGCGCATGTTGTGAGTGCTCAACGCCTTCCGTTTCCTGAACTTGCGCAGGCTGCCGTCGAACTCACCCACAACCGCGTGGTGTACGATCCGTCTTATTTCAGGATTTCTTATCCTGACGGGGACGTTCCGGCCGACCGCGGTGTCTGCACCGACGTCATTATTCGCGCCTACCGGAAACTCAGTATCGACCTTCAAAAGGAACTTCACGAAGACATGCGTGAAAATTTTTCACTATATCCTGCCAACTGGGGTTTGAAGAGATGCGACACCAACATTGATCACCGAAGAGTGCCCAATCTCATGACGTTCTTTTCGAGAAAAGGTGAAGTGCTCGACATCTCGGCTCGCGCAGAAGATTATCTGCCAGGCGACATTGTTACATGGGATCTCGGTCGCGGACAAACACATATCGGAATTGTATCTGATAAAAAAGCCGGAGCCGGTGGCCGCTATCTGATCGTACACAACATCGGATACGGACAGGAATTTTCGGACTGCCTCTTCTCATACAAGATCACGGGACACTTCCGTTATGCATTCAGGCCTACGCCGTAACATTATCTTACTTATCTTTGCCGCGACAACTGACATGAAGATCAACGATCTGACATTTAGACCATTTATTTCCAAAACTGAAGTAAAACGGCGCGTTCGCGAGCTCGCGGAACAAATCAACATCGATTACGAAGGAAAAACACCGGTATTTCTTCCTATTCTCAACGGTTCTTTCATGTTTGCATCAGACCTGATGAAGCACATTTCGCTTCGTTGCCGGGTTTGTTTTGTGAAGGTCTCTTCTTATTCGGGCACTGCCTCAACGGGACAGCTCAGAACGCTGATTGGTGTAGACGAAAGTTTTTTCAATCAGGATCTGATCATTATTGAAGACATTATCGACTCTGGACTTACGTTGCAGAAAATCGTGGGTGAACTTCAGTCACTAGGAGCGAGAACGGTTGAGATTATTACCCTGCTCAGAAAACAACCGGCCAGAGACAAGAACATTCCGGTAAAATACGTGGGCTTCGAGATTGACAATGAATTTGTGCTCGGCTATGGGCTCGACTATGACGGTCTTGGAAGAAATACCGCTGAAATTTATCAGGCGACCAGCCCCGTTTAAGCCTGGTTTTCCAAATTAATGGATCATGCTTATCTTCGACGCCTGAATTAAACTTTATTTCGCTCAACCATGATCAATCTTATTCTCTTTGGCCCTCCGGGTGCGGGCAAAGGAACCCAGAGTGCCAAACTCATCGAGAAGTACAACCTGACACACATATCGACGGGAGATCTTTTCCGAAAACACCTTAAAGAAGGAACGGCACTGGGGAAACTTGCACGCGAATACATGGACAAGGGCAACCTCGTTCCGGATCAGGTAGTAATCGACATGGTTGAGGACAAGCTCAGACAAAGCAATAACACGGGAGGAATAATCTTCGACGGTTTTCCGCGAACAGTTCCTCAGGCGGAAGCGCTTGACAAACTGCTTACAAAGATGAATGCGCCCATCAAGGTGCTCGTCGAACTGGTTGTGAACGAGGAAGAGCTTAAGAAACGCCTGGCTGACCGCGCTTTAAAAGAAAACCGGCCGGACGATGCAAAACCGGAAGTCATTTCGAACCGCATTAAAGTCTATAAGGACGAAACCGTGGCGGTGGCCGACTATTACAAGTCTCATAACAAGTACGCGTCTGTGATCGGCGTTGGCGAAATCGAAGAGATTTTTGCAAACCTCTGTCGCGAGATCGACAAAAGCCTGCTGGTATAGATTGTGGGATCTCCTAACTTCATTGAT
>CBKWFZ010000748.1:0-2617 GCA_966673785.1 uncultured bacterium | reverse complement strand
CGATCAGCTTAGCAACCATACCGAAAACTCAGATGGAAGTCACCTGACAACCAGCACGGGCGTCAGGATCAGTGATACTGATAACTCGCTCAAGGCCGGTGGCAGAGGGCCAACCATCATGGAAGACTTTCATTTCCGCGAGAAAATGACCCACTTTGACCACGAACGAATACCGGAACGCGTGGTTCATGCGAGGGGCTCTGCCGCCCACGGATACTTCCAGGTTTACGAACCGCTGACGGATCTTACAACGGCCAGGGTGTTCGCAGATCCGGCAAAACAGACTCCAATTTTTGTTCGGTTTTCAACTGTGGTTGGCTTCAGAGGTTCCGCCGATACCGTTCGCGACGTACGCGGATTCGCAACCAAGTTCTACACGGAAGACGGAAACTGGGATCTCGTGGGCAACAACATGCCCGTTTTCTTTATTCAGGATGGAATAAAGTTTCCCGATCTCGTCCACTCGATCAAACCCGAGCCGCACAATGAAATGCCACAGGCCTCGGCAGCTCATGACAATTTCTGGGACTTTATTTCATTGATGCCTGAGTCCATGCATATGATCATGTGGGTATTATCAGATCGCGCGCTGCCACGGAGTTATTCCATGATGGAAGGCTTCGGCGTTCATACCTTCCGGCTGATCGACGCGAAAGGTAAGTCGCGATTTGTCAAGTTTCACTGGAAACCGGTTAATGGCGTTCATTCTCTGGTGTGGGACGAAACTCAAAAGATAGCCGGAAAAGATCCTGACTTTAATCGCAGGGATCTTTGGAATATGATTGAGAAAGGTAACTTCCCCGAGTATGAGCTCGGTATGCAGATAATCGAGGAAGAACAGGAGTTCGACTTCGATTTCGATATCCTTGATCCTACAAAGGTCATCCCGGAGGAACTCGTACCCGTGCGGAAGGTTGGAAAGATGGTACTAAACCGAAATCCGGACAACTTCTTTGCTGAGACCGAGCAGGTCGCTTTTCACCCGGGACATATTGTACCTGGAATTGACTTTACGAACGACCCCCTCCTTCAGGCGCGACTATTCTCTTATGTTGACACGCAATTGATAAGACTTGGCGGTCCAAACTTCAACGAAATCCCGATCAACAGGCCGGTGGTTGAAGTGCACAACAATCAGCGTGATGGTTTCATGCGTCAGACGATCAATAAGGGCAGGACAAACTACTTTCCAAACAGCACGCGCGGCGGCTGTCCCATGACTGCGTCGCGTGAGGCTGGAGCATTCGTACACCACATGGAAAAGGTCGAAGGACACAAGATCCGGCAGCGCAGCGACAGCTTTAAGGACTACTTCAGTCAGGCCAGGCTTTTTTATGAAAGCATGTCTGATGTTGAAAAAAAGCACATCTTGGAGGCCTTTCATTTTGAACTAGGGAAAGTTGAAATCAAAGAAATCCGTCAACGTATGGTCTACATGATTGCTAACGTGGACATGGAGCTGGCAAAGAAAGTTGCGGAAGGAATCGGGGTGGAAGATGCAGACAACAAAAAGGCCATTAAAGAGGTTGCAAAAGATGCACTGCCGCGAGCGAAGGCAAAACGCTCTGTCGATAAATCACCTGCCTTGAGTCAGGAAAATCTGAAAGGAACGTCCATCAAGGGAAGAAAGATCGCTATCCTTATTGATGACGGATTTGATTACAGGTCTGTGAAAAAACTGCAGGAAGCGCTTACGAAAGATGGTGCCATGACTGAAATCATTTCCAGATTTCATGGTAAAATCAAAAGTGATGGCGGAGACGTGTTGGAAACAGATAAGAGTCATGTAACCACGGGATCGATCATGTATGATGCCGTATTCATTCCAGGCGGAAAACACGTAGAATCGCTTAAAACGCAGGGCGACGTCCTGCATTTCATCAACGAAGCATACAAACACTGTAAGCCTCTCGGGTTTACCGGGGAAGCGATTCAGCTTTTAGAGCGTTCGAATGTTCAGATGGGGCCGGTAAATTTTGCCGACGGTGACGTGTATGACGCAATGGGTGTTGTAATCAGCCGCGAGAGCAACGGTTCCGGGAACTATGTCGATGCGTTTAAAAACGCGATCATAGCGCACAGGCACTGGAGCCGGGCAGAAAACAAGGATATGGTGCCGGCATAACAAATTCCGGCGAAGTCGGTCACATGAAATAGACAACCTGAAAAGAGTGCGAGCTAAATGGCTCGCATTCTTCACAGGAATGTACTATGCCGTCGACAGATACACTACTCGTTCACCGCACGCCATGCCTGCCTGGCATTATCGGCATTCGAAAAGTCTCCTCGCAATGCTTTCAAGGCAAATTTCTCGCGATCAAGTTCCCGTCTGGTTTTTATGCCGAGCGATCTGAAAACCGGTAGCGGAGGACACCAGCCTTGAACTGCATGTTGAATCAGAAAGGTTGTTACTACCGCCGGGAGAATCGCCCAGCGCTTATTCATAGTCAGCGCAAGCACTGAACCAGCGAGACCCAGGAGACCAGCATTGAGCTCGAGTGTGCGTTCTATGTCCCATTTTTTATCAAGCTTCCTTATGCGGGCCGCAATCCCATCATCGCCGTAATTCGCGTATCGTGATATGTTGGAAATGATTTCACGATCGATCTTTTCGTTT
>CBKWFZ010000747.1:0-2623 GCA_966673785.1 uncultured bacterium | reverse complement strand
AGCCCTTCGGTGAGGTGATGATTACGGGCGTCCTGCAAAATATCCCCAGAAACTCGCACCTGCGATTTGAGGCGCTGGTTTCATTCGCGACCCTGACATCGCATCACAGCGCCGCGTTCACCGACGATGAAACGAACTGGGACAACTTCTTCAACGCGTACACCTATTTCCTGCTTCCCGACGAGTCGGCGACCGCCGGCATCGAACAGCTTCTGAATCGTGTAGCCAGCGAAAAATACAAATCCGGTAAGTTCCAGGCGTCGTTTGAGCTCCAGCGTCTCGACAAAATTGTGCCCGGACCGGAGCTTTACAACCCTATCGGTAGTGGCTGGAGCTACGAGTCCATGGTGCTTAACGGCATGTTGCCCTTCATCATCCTGCTTGCGGCATGCTCGAACTACGCCAGCCTCGCGATCTCGCAATCGCTCAAACGCATGCGCGAGATCGGCGTCCGCAAAGTGATGGGCGGCCAGAAGCGGCAGATCTTCATGCAATTCATCCTGGAAAGCACGATCATTATGCTGATCGCGCTGGTCTTGTCGTACTTCTTTTTTGAGATCATCCGCAATGAAGCGTTGGAAATTGCCGGTGAAAGCAGTCTGGTGAATCTGAATCCTACACCAATCACGATCGCCGGTTTTATCGCCTTCGCGCTGTTCGTGGGATTTGTCACCGGGGTCATTCCGGCGCTGCATCTGGCGAAGATCGCGCCGATCAACGCGCTCAAAGGAAAAGAATTACAGGCCAAAAAGTCCGCGCGGTTTTCGATCCGGAAGTTTGTGATCACCGCGCAGTTCATTCTCTCACTCGGATTTGTTATGGCCGTGGTCATCATGGTTCAGCAGTACCGTTTCTCCGTGAACTACGACCTCGGTTTTGATCAGCAGAACATCCTCAACGTCGAATTGCAAAAGGCGGACCCGGACCTCGTTCAGAATGAATTCGGAAAGCTCTCCTTTGTGCGCGCGGTTTCCATGTCGTCGCACGCGCTGGGAGCGCAGCAGGTTGCCTCTATATACGTAAAGCAGGCGGACAAGACGGATTCCATCAAAGCAAATGCGATGTCGATCGATGAGCACTTTATTCCTAACATGGGCCTCACCCTTTTACGCGGACACCATTTCACCAACGACTCCACCGCCAACGCGCGCATGATCGTTATCAATGAAGTCTTTGCGAAAAAGCTCAGCCCGGATTCCAGCGATTACGGCGCGATCGATCAGGTGATCGTTTTGCCGGATAATCGCGAAGTACGAGTGGCCGGTATCGTAAAGGATTTTCACTACGCGGGTCTGGCGGATCCTATCGGTAATTTCTACTTCGAATACGCACCGGAACGCTTCGTCTATGCGAACATGAAGTTCGAAACCACGAATACGTTTCAGGCATTTTCTGATATGGAGGCCGCGTGGAAACCGATTTCCAACGGTAGCAAGTTTGAAGCGCAGCTCCTCACCGACCAAATCCGCGAAGCGTATGGATTCTACTTCGTCATTGTAAAGATCTGGGGTTTCCTCGGACTGCTAGCCATCACGGTAGCATGCCTCGGATTATTGGGCACGGTGGTGTTTACGATCCGTAACCGGGTGAAAGAAGTAAGCATCCGGAAAGTAATGGGCGCGTCATCGGAAAGTCTGGTGTACCTGCTTTCAAAGGAATTTGTTGTGCTGATGGTGATCGCCAGCATCATCACGGTCCCGGTCGTTTCATTCCTGATGGAGAAACTTCTGCTGACGGCACAGTATTACAACGTATCCATTGGGTTCGTCGAGATAACAATCAGTTTGCTGATCATCCTGATTCTGGGAATGACGACGATACTATCGCAAACACTGAAAGCGGCGAATGGTAATCCGGTGGATAATCTGAAGGTTGAGTGAGGAGTTGGTTAGCTCGTTAGCTGGGTGGCTCGTTGGCTGGTTAGCTGGATGACTGGGCAGCTGGGTGGCTGGTGGTTCGCGGCTGCCATTTTTCAGCGTTCCAGTATCTCCACTTCCTCCGGAATCATCAGGAACAGTACGCATCCCTCCTTCGTCGTGACTGCGTGTTTAAAGTTCGGTGGCGTGTACAGGTAGTCGCCTTCGTGCAGGGTTGCGCCTTCGATCTCGCATGAGCCGCTGAGTACCATGATTTCTTCGCCACCTGGATGGTTATGGTAGGGATAGCGTGCCCCGGGTTCGAATTTCAACAGGATCGATGGCGCGCGACCCGTGTGCTCGTCGTGGCGCAGGGGCTTGACGTGGATTCCGGTTGTGTCGATGCCCTCTTCGACAAGCGGGCTCCATGAAATTTTTGACGTTGATGCAATGAAGTTGTTGATGTCGTTGTTCATGACCAGGGTGTTTGTTTACAATGTTGAATACAAAGGTCGGTCAGAACACGCCCTGAGGCCATAGACAATCTTCGGAAAGGCATGTATTATCCGGGACTATGGCTGAAACGCCGACGGGCTGACTCCCGAATGCTTCTTGAAGAAATTCGAAAAGTAAAAAGGATCCGAAAACCCCAGGGAAGCCGCGACTTCCTTTACGGACTTTTTTTCATACAGGAATCTCCTTTTGGCTTCCGAGGTAATTAGCCCGTGAATAACCATTAACGCGGTCTTTCCTGCGTGCTGTCTGGC
>CBKWFZ010000746.1:0-2630 GCA_966673785.1 uncultured bacterium | reverse complement strand
CGTATTTCGTATGATGAGATCACCGCGTACATCGCGGAGATGGCCATTGAGATCGACAAATGATGGTTGCAGGGGACAATCATAAACGACGTGTCCGAATGACTGCCTCCAGCCTTCGCTATACGCAAGGGCAACGTATCCGCTACCGGAAAAGCCGTTAATGTGCAACGTCGATTCAATATTCCATAATGCAAGTGGAATAAACGCGCGTGAAGAGCCGCGAAACACGAATCGTCCACCGGCCTCAAAGGAAGTATTCGTAGCATTCGTTTCGAATTGCACCGAATCCCGGCCTGCTAATGTACCTGAGATTATCAACTCCCCGCCTTCAAGCACACGGAGTGTTCCGCCGCCCTTGGGAGGGACCAGATCAAGTATTCCCGATTGTAAGATCTCAAGTGATCCGGATATCTCGAGGCGACCGATGTCCGTCTCTGACGTGAGCAGCACCGCGTGATTTACGCGTACCAATGAACTGTTACCCGAAACGGGAACAATACCACCTTCCCAAGTGGAAGGATCATTCCAAAAACCATCTTGCGCTGAAGTAACGACCTGACCCGGACTATGAGCAATGACACACAACGTTAATCCAGCAAGAAAGAGCGCTTTCCTGCAGAACATAATAAATAGGATTTAAGATAACGTACAACGGTTAGCGTGGTCTGAATCGGGAATAAGACCGACCGCTGTAACGAATTTAGAAATTATCCAGAAACAAGCAAAACGAAATTAGCAGCTGGATTCCGGCTACAGGCTTGTATTGCGGAACGTTGTACGTCTTGTTCTTCGATTTATAACGCACCCTTTTACCGCAATGACGGAAAGGCGCAAGGGATCGCAAGGAGAATTCAGCCATTCATGAACTTTGAGTGTATCACGGTCTGATCCCTGGTGGCATTGAATACACCAACGACGCGGAGGAACGCTGAGAGGATATATCTGCCGGTATTCTCTGCGAAACCCTGCGACTCCCCGTCTCTGCGTTTATTGCATTTAAAGGCTGCGCATTAATCTGAGAACAATCGCACTACATTTCCATCAATTGGAAATTGAAAATCGAAATTTTGATGTTCTATTGGAGTGAATCTGAAACGTCCAGTACCTCGAATTTGGAGTAGTTGCTTTTATACTCAGGAACAATCTCTTTCATAAGAGCCACCATTTTTAGTTCGTTCCTGTCGTGGATAAGATCGGACAGCAGCTCAAGGTAACGAACGATGTCGTCGTACAGATATTCAGACACCTTCGCTTTGAGAATTTTCTCATGGTGTGTAGCTATCGTGTTTTCGCTGTTATTCAGCAGCTCCTCGTAAAGCTTCTCCCCTTCGCGGAGACCTGTGAAGACAATGTCGATATCTTTCCCGATCGTTTTTCCGGAAAGCATGATCATGCGTTTTGCCAGATCGTAGACCTTCACGGGTTTCCCCATATCGAAAATAAAGATTTCACCACCAAGTCCCATTACGCCAGCTTCGAGCACGAGCTCGCATGCCTCAGGTATTGTCATGAAGTATCGGGTGATCTCCGGATGCGTGACTGTTAGCGGTCCTCCTTTTCGGATCTGATCGCGAAAGATCGGGATAACCGATCCGTTAGACCCGAGCACGTTGCCAAAACGCGTGGTAATGAATGACGTACCTTTCAAGGCAAGCCGATCCATATGCTGGTTGAGTGATTGCACATAGATCTCGGCAATGCGCTTGGTGCATCCCATTACGTTCGTTGGATTGACGGCCTTGTCCGTAGAAATCATCACGAACTTCTTGACCTTCATCTCGACGGCAAGGTCAGCAAGCGTGCGCGTACCGAAGATGTTTACGTTGATTGCTTCCGACGGATTACTTTCCATCATAGGCACATGCTTGTACGCAGCAGCGTGAAAGACGGTATCGGGTTTGAATTCCCGGAAAATATTCCGGATCCGATCGCGATTACATATATCGGCAATGAAGACAAATATGCGGGTGTGTGCGTTCTTTTCGCGTAGCTCCCGCTCGATGTCATACAGCGGAGATTCGGCCTGGTCGACAAGTACGAGAACCTTCGGCTTATAGCTGAGCACCTGACGCGCAAGCTCTGAGCCGATCGAACCGGCACCCCCCGTAATACAAATTACCCGGTTGAATATTTCTTCCTCAATAAGTTCGTTGTTCAGCCGGATCACCTCACGTCCCAGCAGGTCTTCGATATTGATATCCTTGATCTGTTCGACATCGAAGTCGTTACGCAACCATTTTTCAAACGACGGTACATAACCGACGCGCACGTTATACCGCAGCGCATCATCGACGATTTCGTTTTTTCGTTCAACCGAGAGGTTCTTTACGGCGATGATTAATTTTTTGACCTTGAACTTGCGAATGAGATTCGGCAATTCGTCGTAAAAGTAAATTCGCGTTCCGTTGATATCCTTCCGAGTTTTTTTGAGGCTGTCATCAAGAAAACCAACGAGCTGATACTGGTTGCTAAGGTCTGCCTCAATCGCCTGTTTGGTCAGAAAGCCGGCAACACCCGCGCCGAAAATAAGGACAGGCATACGGGTAACACGATCGGCCTTGTAGTACGAAAAGATGTTCTTAACGATCAGTCGGTACTGATATAGCAGCAGCGAAGAGATAAAGAACGAG
>CBKWFZ010000745.1:0-2636 GCA_966673785.1 uncultured bacterium | reverse complement strand
TTATAGGGCGCGGTGCCGCTTCCATCGTAGATCGTAGCGTTTCGCAGCACGATATCATACTCCTCCTGTTCCGGCACAAACGAGAATAAAAGCCATAAGGCAGTAATGACCGGAATGAGGATAAGATACCGCATGTTAAAAATACAAAGTAACGGGTTCGTCGCGGTTAACGGAACAGACCCGAACGAATTAATTGCCTGTAACATTACATACGCGCTTTCCGTCCGCGAAAAACAAATCGCGGTCTATGCTGGAGTTTGCTTTTATCGCAAAAACATTACCTTAAAGGTTTGAAAAAGCCTATGGAAGGAACAAACTTCAAGCCCGTGCTTGGTCTTCGTGATGCCACCATGATCGTGGCGGGGTCAATGATCGGATCGGGGATCTTTATTGTAAGTGCGGATATCCTGCAAAATGTCGGGAGCGCGGGGTGGCTTATCGCAGTGTGGCTGATAACAGGTTTCATGACGATCACCGCGGCGGTGAGCTATGGCGAACTCAGCGGTATGTTTCCCCGGGCAGGCGGACAGTATGTCTATCTGAAAGAGGCCTATAATCCGCTCATCGCCTTTCTTTATGGTTGGAGTTTTTTCGCGGTGATTCAAACGCCGACGATTGCAGCGGTGGGAGTCGCTTTCGCAAAATTCACGGCTTACCTTGTACCTGCCTTCAGTGAAGACCTTGTCCTCCTTGACCTCGGTTTCGTTACCATTTCGCCGGCACAGGTACTGGCGATCTTTTCCATCATCGTGCTTACTTATATCAATACGCGTGGTGTCAAGGAAGGCAAACGGGTACAAACCACGTTGACCATAACCAAGATCGTGAGCCTCTTCGGATTGATCGTGTTTGGATTGATTATGCTGAAGCCTGAAGTGTGGAATGCGAACTGGGAGAACGCCTGGACCCTGCACGGACTCAACGCCGATGGGTCGTGGGAGGACTATGCAACGATAGCCGCTTTTGGCGCCATCGCATCCGCAATGGTCGGTTCTATCTTCAGTTCCGATGCCTGGAACAACGTTACGTTCATCGCCGGAGAAATCAGGAATCCCCAGCGCAATATCGGGCTGTCGCTCTTCCTCGGTACGCTCATTGTGACGATAATCTATGTAAGTGCGAACATCATGTACACAGCTGTTTTGCCCCTGGAAGGAATCGCTTTCGCGGACAAGGAACGTGTCGGGGTCGCGGCATCAAACGCTATCTTTGGCAACAGTGGTACCGTTGTGATCGCCATCATGATCATGATCTCCACCTTCGGTTGTAATAACGGATTGATCCTCGCGGGCGCACGTGTCTACTATACCATGGCGAAAGACGGTGTATTCTTCCGGCAGGTAGGCGAACTCAACCGGTTTTCTGTTCCAGCGCGAGCGTTGTGGATACAATGCTTACTGGCCTGCATCTGGTGCCTCAGTGGTAAATACGGCGACCTGCTCGACATGATATCACTGGGAGTTGTAGTATTTTATATGCTTACTATTGTCGGCATCTTCCTACTGCGCGTTAAGCGACCCGATCATCCGAGGCCTTACAAAGCGTTCGGTTATCCGTTTCTTCCCATCATTTACCTGATTATGGGTGGCGCGTTCTGTCTGCTTCTCGTGCGTTTCAAACCTGACTACACGTGGCCGGGTATTATCATTACGCTGATCGGCATTCCGATCTATTTCTTTGCTATGAGACGAAACAGGGCTTCGGGATCATGAAAGCCGGCGATCGCGGACCTGTGCATCGAGGATACGAAGACCTTCATCGAATGAATGCGGCCGGTACCCGAGCTCACGCTGAGCCTTAGCGATAATAAATCCGGTACGTGCCGGCCGACGCGCAGGCTGTTTAAGGAAACCTGAGTCAACAGGTGTGATCAGCGTCCGGTCAAGGTTGAAATATTCCGCGGTGCGGATAGCGATGTCGAATGGGGTCAGCATTTCGTCGCCAGAAATATGAAAGATGCCGGCAGCGTTCTTCTTCAATACAAGACTACAACCTTCCGCCAGATCTTCCGCCAGCGTCGGTGTTCTGAACTGGTCGTTGACTACGTTTATAGGTTTCCCCTGTTCAAGATTATTCCTGACCCACAATACGATATTCGACCGGCTCAGGTCGGGCGTAATGCCATAGACAAGCACCGTACGGATTATCGCCCATGGCACGTTGCCTGCCTTTACAATGGATTCCGCTTCGGCTTTGCACACTCCGTAGAAATTTACCGGGGCCGGAGTGGCCGATTCGTCCAATGGTCCGTATTTGCCATCAAAAACAAAATCAGTGGAGAGGTAAATTAATCGCGATTGCACCGCCTCGCAGGCGCGTACCAGAAATGATACAGCATCGACGTTTGTTTTCCGGCACCCCGCCATATCCTGTTCACACTGGTCGACGTTGGTCATCGCCGCCGTGTGAATGACGGCGTCGGGTTTATACCTCAAGATTGCCGCGAATACTGCATCGGAATCCGTGATGTCTAACTGGCAGTAGGCTACGCCGGGTAGATAAGGCGCGGAGGATCGTCGCGCTGACGCGGTTAGCTCCACATCCGGATCCTGTTGTAATAGTCGGATCAGTTTGTGGCCGAGTAATCCGTTGGCTCCGGTGACAAAGACTTTCATCGCGGCCGGATACGTTAGTTC
>CBKWFZ010000744.1:0-2638 GCA_966673785.1 uncultured bacterium | reverse complement strand
GGGGCAATAAATTCGCGGTACAGGTAGGTGGAAAGTATGTCGATGCGTTCGGCATCCCGAATCTAGACCTTCAGGGGGAGATCAATGTGGTGCGCCCTTACACGTATACGCATGGCACGGATTACGGCGACTACACGAACTATCGTCAGCCGATAGCGCATCCGTTGGGAGCCAACTTCCAGGAAATGGTTGGTATTCTGCGCTATCAACCTCTTCCCAGACTTAATGTTACTGGTAAGCTGATCCTGATGAAAAAAGGCGTGGATGCGAATGCTTCGGAGAACTGGGGAGGAAATATCCGTCTGGTGAATACATTTCAGCGGAAGGAATATGGCAACACCATTGCGCAGGGAAACGCGGCGGAGATCATGTTCGGATCGTTCACAGCATCCTGGATGTTGAAGCACAATATTTTCATCGACGGAACGATTATACTGCGGAAGAGTGAAAGCGACCTCGCCGCATTCAACCGAAACACCAGTGTGGCCAGCTTGTCGGCGCGGTGGAACATACCGCAACGGCTATACGATTTTTGATAATGAAGACATATTTCAGAATACTCAGCTACTCCCACAAGATCCGAAAGGAGCTTTTCCTGTTTTTTATCTTTGCACTGCTCAGCGTGGCCTTCAACACCGGATATCTCGGGATGATCCAGCCCATGCTCGAGGTACTCTTCAACCAAGAAAAATTGGTCCTGGAGAAACCGGAGACCGCATGGACGCTTGAATATCTCAAGGGAGCCTTTCAATATGAATTCAGCCGTTTCGTAACGGAATACGGACGCGTTACTACACTCCTCTATATTTGTATCGTTGTTGTCGGACTAGTGTTTCTTTCCAATATGTTCCGCTACATGGAGAGAATGACGGCATCACGCATCAAGGTAGATGTCGTGAAAAGTTTGCGTATGCACGTCTTCCGCAGCGTAACGTTCATGCACATTGGTTATTTCAGCGATCAGCGAAAGGGCGACCTTATGTCCCGTTTCACGAATGACATGGCGGAAGTGGAAGGAGCGGTGGTAAACGGATTGAAGGCGTTTAAAGAACCCATTACGCTGATTGCATTTATCATCGCGCTCTTCACGATTTCCGTAAAGCTCGCCCTGATCACGTTGATCGTTTTGCCTCTCACAGGAGGAGTGATCTCCGGCATCATTCGAAGGTTGAAGAAAAAAGCCGTTCAAAGCCAGGAATCGATGGGACGAATCGTGAACATTCTCGACGAGACTTTCAGCAGCATGCGTGTGATCAATGCTTTCAATGCGCGGAATTTTGTCATCGGGAAAATGGATGATGAGACTACCTATCATAAGCGTGTCAACCTCTCCATCAGCAGGAAGAACGAAATGGCTTCGCCGATGTCGGAGTTTCTTGGGGTGGTGATCGTGGCTTTCATTCTGTATTATGGTGGTCAGATGGCCATGACTGGAACGGATGGGTTGACACCAGCGAAATTCATGACCTTCCTGACATTTTACGCGTCCATGACTCAACCGGCGAAAAACTTCTCGAATGGAATCACATCGCTGCCGAAAGGTACGGTGGCGGCGAACCGGATTTTCGCGATTACCGATCTTGTCCCCGCTATTCAAAGCAAGCCCAACGCGGTCATGCTGAAACAATTCAGCGATCAGATCGAGTTTCGGAATGTGTCGTTCGCATACGACAAGGATCACGTATTGAAGGATATCAACCTGGTGGTTAAACGGGGTAAGACGATTGCGCTTGTCGGCCCTTCCGGTGGAGGCAAGTCGACGTTAGCCGACCTCGTCCCCCGCTTTTACGACCCAGCTTCGGGAGAAATACTTCTGGATGGCGTAGCACTGACCAATTATGAGCTGGAGTCGTTGCGGAAACAGATGGGCGTGGTGACGCAGGAGTCGATCCTCTTCAACGATACGATCTTTAATAACATCGCCTTTGGAATGGAGAACGTGAAGGAAGAAGACGTCATTCAGGCGGCGAAGGTGGCTAACGCGCACGACTTCATTATGCAAACGGAACACGGATACCAGACCTCCATCGGTGAACGGGGATCCAAGTTATCGGGAGGACAACGTCAGCGCTTGAGTATTGCCCGCGCCGTGTTGAAGAACCCGCCCATTTTGATTCTCGATGAGGCAACGTCCGCGCTCGACTCGGAGTCGGAAAGACTGGTACAGGATGCGTTGAATAACCTTATGAAGAACCGCACCTCCATTGTTATCGCGCATCGTCTGAGCACGATCCAGCACGCCGACGAAATCGTGGTTATCCAGAATGGAAGTATCGTCGAACGCGGTAGCCATGAAGAGTTGCTGCGCGGTGAAGGAATCTACCGCAAGCTCAGCGAGATCCAGCGGGCATGAACTAGAAACCAGGAACTAGAAACCAGTCCCCCCGGCCGCATGTACCAAAATCAGCAACTTCGCATTTGTTATTCGTGGGAATTTTAGATTACCTTAGTAAATTACTGCCCTAATTCCGACATGAAAAAGAATCGTATCATCTTTTACGCCGTCTTCGCGCTGTTCCACCTTTTTATATTTTTCTTCTCGCTTTATATGGATAGCCAGAAAGACAACATACAGTTTCTGCTCTCCATGCAGAAGAAGATATGGATGCTGAAGTTCGGTTCCTTTATTGGTGTGATA
>CBKWFZ010000743.1:0-2640 GCA_966673785.1 uncultured bacterium | reverse complement strand
ATCAGCACGAGTTTTACGATCTGAAGCCACGTATTCACAAACTTGTGGAAGCCCAAAAGAAGATCGTAAACGAGTATCTCAATAATGCGAAGAAGCAAATTGCCGAAGGGAATGAGAAAGACGGTGGTCTCGCACTTTTCCGCGCACACAGGGCAATGCCAAAGTACAAACCGCTCATTAAGCTGCTCAGCGAAGTGGGTATGAAAACCGTGCTGCAGAAGACGGAGAACTTTTACCTGCAGGACAACAAGCGCAACATGCCCGAGGCAGACAAACCGTTGTTTTTTGTAATTGATGAAAAAGATAATAGCGTTGACCTGACTGAAAAAGGTATCGACCTGATCACCGGTGAAGGTGAAGATGCTTCATTCTTTATTCTGCCTGAGATTGGTACCGAGCTCAACAAGCTTGAGAAGGAAACAGGGCTTGATGACAACGAACGCTTTCGTCGCAAGGAAGAAATTATCCGCGATTATCAGACAAAGGCGCAACGTATTCACAGCATCAATCAGCTGTTGAAGGCGTACACGATGTTCGAAAAGGACACCGAATATATTATCGTCGAAGGCAAGGTAAAGATCGTTGATGAACAAACGGGCCGCGTGCTTGATGGTCGTCGATACTCCGATGGTCTGCACCAGGCGATCGAAGCAAAGGAGAACGTCAAGGTGGAGGATGCGACGCAGACCTATGCGACGATCACGCTCCAGAATTATTTCCGCATGTATCACAAGCTTGCAGGGATGACCGGTACGGCGGAAACCGAAGCCGGAGAACTTTGGGATATCTATAAGCTTGACGTTGTGGTAATCCCGACGAACAGGCCGGCGGTCCGAAAAGATTACGATGACCTGGTTTACAAGACCACGCGTGAGAAATTCAACGCTGTGATCGCCGAGATTGTACGATTGACCGAGGCCGGAAGACCGGTACTCGTTGGAACTACGTCTGTGGAAATCTCGGAGCTCGTCAGCAAACTGCTCCAGCTCAGAAAAATAAAACACCAGGTACTGAATGCTAAACAACACCAGCGCGAGGCCGAAATCGTCGCTGAAGCCGGGAAGCCGGGCACGGTTACCATTGCTACGAACATGGCGGGCCGGGGAACGGATATCAAGCTTACCGCGGAATCCCGCGCGGCCGGAGGACTCGCGATCATTGGAACGGAACGCCACGAATCTCGCCGTGTAGACAGACAGTTGCGCGGACGTTCGGGTCGCCAGGGAGATCCGGGAACATCCCAGTTTTATGTTTCCCTCGAGGACAACCTGATGCGACTGTTCATGCCGGAACGTATTGCCCGGATTATGGACAAGCTTGGTCTTAAGTAAGGCGAGGAAATTCAGCACTCGATGGTGACCAGTTCCATAGAACGCGCGCAACGTAAGGTGGAGGAAAATAACTTCGGCATCCGAAAGCGCCTGCTGGAGTATGACAACGTCATGAACTCGCAGCGCGAGGTGATCTACAAACGCCGTCGTAACGCGCTGTTCGGTGAGCGCCTTGAACTTGATATCCTTACCATGTTATTCGATACTTGCGAGGACATGGTGATCAATGCGCGCAATGCTAGTGATTACGAAAGCCTGCGCCTGAATGCGTTAAGTGTTCTTGGTATCGACTTCGAAATTTCGCGTGATGAATTTGAAAAGGGTGATCAGCAATCGCTGACAGAAAGCCTGTATAACCGCGCCCTCGACCATTATCACAAGAAGAATCAGATGATCGCCGACAAGGCTATGCCGGTCATTCGCGAGATTCACCAAACACGTGGCGCCACCGTTGAAAATATTCTCGTTCCGTTCACCGACGGACAAAAACAGATCGGCGTCGCGGCGAACCTTGCGCGATGCGTTGAGACCCGGAACGCCGAGCTCGTCAAGGCGATGGAGAAGATGATCACGCTGGCCATTATTGATCAGCTTTGGAAGGAGCACCTGCGCGAGATGGATGATCTCAAGCAGTCCGTCCAAAATGCGGTTTACGAACAAAAAGACCCGCTGCTCATCTACAAATTTGAAGGGTTTGAATTGTTCAAGCGGTTCATCGCGAAAGTGAATGAGGACACCGTGTCGTTCCTGCTGAAGGCCGACATTCCGATTCAGCAGCCCGAACAGGTTCAGGAAGCCAGGGCGCAGCGCAATCGCCCGCGGCTGCGTGAACAGAAAGACGAATCGAAGAGTCTCCTCAGCGGCGGTGGTGGACAGCAACCACAGCCGGACCGGCCACCCCAGGAAAAGGTCATGCCGGTAAAATCTGAAAAAATAGCCGGTCGAAACGACAAAGTAAGCGTTCAGTATCCGGACGGAAGGGTCGTCAGAGACGTTAAATACAAGAAAGTCGAAGACGATATCGTGAACAATCGTTGCATAATAATTGATTAGTCATGCGGATGGTCGGAATGTCATTCTATCTCGTTTACCTGTTCATCGCAGGATGTACGGGTCCAAAAACGGTTACTTCATCATCGGGTTCTGCGGGCCGGTATTCGGAAGACCTGTCGGTTCTAAGGCCGGAAGTTAAGGTATCTGAGGACACCGTCGTCATTGAAACGCCCGATGAATTCAAAGAGCGCAAGATTGTTGAGCCTCGGGTCGCCGTCAATGAACAAATCAATGCGGTCCTGGACAGCATCGACAG
>CBKWFZ010000742.1:0-2641 GCA_966673785.1 uncultured bacterium | reverse complement strand
ATATTCAGGGAAACGACACCCTTCCGTACGGCTTGCTCCAACCCTTAAAAATCAATCCCGGAGAAAAATATCCGCTCGTGATCTTCCTTCACGGTGCAGGCGAACGCGGCAACGACAACGAAGGAAACATCAAACACATCCAGTTGCTGTACAACCATAACGTCCTCAATAAATGGCCGAGTTTCGTGATCGCGCCACAATGTCCGAAAAAACAGGTTTGGTCTGAGCTCATGTACGGACGGCCTTTCAATAGTAAACCCACGCGTCCCATGGAACTGCTTATTCAGGTGCTGGAAAAGGTCCAGCGCGAATATCCGATCGACGCATCGCGGATCTATGTTACGGGCGTCTCAATGGGCGGATTTGGCACATGGGATCTTTTGGCGCGCTTTCCACAACGCTTCGCTGCGGCCGTGCCGATCTGTGGCGGCGGCGATGAAAGCACGGTGGAGAAGATCAAGCACATTCCTGTCTGGGTCTTCCACGGCGCAGAGGATGAAGTGGTACCGCCCGCCCTCAGCCGGAAGATGGTCACCGCCCTGCAGGCCGCCGGAGCGAGTCCGGGGTACACGGAGTATCCCGGCATAAAACACAGCAGCTGGCACCAGGCCTATAAAGAACCCCATTTGATGGTCTGGCTATTCAAACAAAAGCTGCCGGTGGCATCCGGAAGTAAATAAAGTTACTTCATTCAGCAAGCTGAATTGCCATTTTACGAATCCTGTCTTCGAGTTTCTCGGATGTGAGCTTCTCGCGCATGCGATCCACCATGATCGGGAAAGCAAACGGTGTCGGCTTTTCCGGGTAAGTCAGCCTTATCTTCTGATGAGCGATTCGCTCAAGGGCACGCCGGAGCCGGGCTTCCTCAAGCTGAAAATCCATAACCTCTTCAAACGCCTGGAGCAGCAGCAGGTTGTGGGCTTCATAGTCATGAAAAACGTTGAAGAACAACTGCGATGAGGACTGCAGATGCCGGTCTTTAACAGGCTTGCCGGGATACCCTTTGAAAATGAGCCCCGATATGGCGGCGATATCGCGAAACTTGCGCCGCGCCATTTCCGTGGAATTGATACTGGCCTGTATATCACGCGAAAGATCATCAATGCCAAGTACATTCGTTTCAATGGCTTCTTCGATGGGTATCGGCTGATCCGAAAGCAATTCGAATCCGTAATCATTCATTGCTATTGAAAATGTAATCGGGTGGATCTGTGCGATACGGTGTGCCACCAGTGCCGACATTCCTTCATGCACGAACCGGCCTTCAAACGGATACATCAGCACGTGGTACCCTTCATTCGTTTCAAAGTACTCGATCAGAAACTCATCCTTTGAGGGCAGGTGCGAACGATCCTGCTGGAGTGTGAATAATGGTCTTAAAAAAACAAGTTCGGGGTCCTGGCCGCCGCCCCGCACAACTTCGTCGATCTTGTTCCGGATCATTTCACTCAGCTGCGATGAAAGCGGCATCCTTCCACCCTGCCATGAAGGCACAAGGCCGGACTTGCGATTCGTTTTTCGTACATGGACCTCCATTTCTTTTATCCGGACAAGTTCAAGGTTGCGGCCCGCAAACCAGAAAACGTCTCCGGGATTCAGTCGTGAGATGAAACCCTCTTCGATCGTTCCGAGGTATTTCCCTGTGACAAATCGAACAAAAAGGGATGTATCACCTACGATCGTGCCGACGGAAAGGCGATGACGCATGGCGATGGCACGGTTTTCCACCTTGTAGAGCCCGTTGTAAACCACCACTTTCCGGTACTCATTGTAAGCCTGCAACGAATCTCCTCCCGTGGTAAGAAAGCCAAGCAGCCAGGCCCATTCGTCGCTGGTGAGCGACGAGAAACTGAACGTTCCACGGACCTCTTCAAAAATCTCTTCCTCATGGAATCCGTCGGATACCGCAAGGGTTAGGAGGTATTGCATGAGCACATCGAATGAACGCACATAAGGCAGCCGGTCCTCCACGATCTTTCTTGCGACAGCTTCGCGAAGCGCCGCGGCTTCCATCAGTTCAAGCGAGTGCGTGGGTACAAAATAGATCCGGCTTATCGCACCGGGCTGGTGTCCGCTCCGGCCGGCGCGCTGCAGAAATCGCGCTACTCCCTTCGGGCCACCCACCTGGATAACGGTTTCCACGGGCCGGAAATCGACACCAAGATCAAGACTTGATGTACAAACTACCGCCTTCAATTTCGCCTGATGCAGCTGCTCCTCCACCCAGTTTCGCAACTCCTGACTGATCGATCCATGGTGCATGGCAATCACTCCGGAGAGCTCGGGTGCCTTGTCCAGCATCTTCTGGTACCATATCTCGGCGAATGAACGCGTATTTGTAAAAATCAGGGTCGAGGTGCTCGCCTTGACGATCTCAATAACCTTTTCGAGAAGATGGATGCCAAGGTGTCCCGTCCAGGGCATTTTCTCCACCGAATCCGGCATGACCGAAACGATCTCGACGCGCTTTTCGATTTCAGCGCGTATAAGCGTATAGTTGTTATTTCGGTAATAATTTCCGAGTAATGCCTGTAACGCCTCGTCCATGTTGCCAATCGTCGCGGAAATCCCCCACACGCGTAGTCGGGGTGCAACGGTCTTCAGTCTTGACAACGCCAGCTCTACCTGTACGCCGCGTTTC
>CBKWFZ010000741.1:0-2650 GCA_966673785.1 uncultured bacterium | reverse complement strand
CGGCGCTGATGTTAACCCCGACGTTGGCATTGGTTCTGAAAATGATTCCTTCCTGCTCAAGAACGCGCAGGCGACGGTCAATTACGCTCTTCTCAAGTTTGAAGTCTGGAATTCCGTAACGTAAGAGTCCGCCGATCCGGTCGCTCCGTTCAAACACCGTAACCCAGTGACCAGCTTTGTTCAATTGAGCTGCGGCGGCGAGGCCCGCGGGTCCTGATCCTACAACGGCAACACGTTTGCCTGTTCGCGTTTTCGGCGGATTCGGCTTAATGTAACCTTTTTCAAATGCCTGTTCCGCAATAGTCTTCTCAATATACTCAATCGTAACAGGGCTATTGTTAATGCTGAGCACACAACTCGCTTCACACGGGGCGGGGCATATTCTGCCGGTGAACTCCGGAAAGTTGTTGGTGCTGCTGAGTATACGAATCGCCTCTTCCCACTTGCCGTTATACACTGCATCGTTGAAATCGGGAATGACATTTCCGAGTGGACATCCGTTGTGACAGAAGGGCACGCCACAATCCATACAACGGGCGGCCTGCTGTTTTACTTTTTCCTTTTCGAGAGGCTGATAAATTTCCTTATAATCTGCAATTCGCTCTTTCGGATTCCGCGACTTTGGCATTTCGCGGTTGAACTTCATGAATCCGTCTATTTGTCCCATTCTGGTGTGGTTGTAGTCTGAAAGAATTTATTTGATTTTGGCCTTGGGGGCATCCTTCACCGAGGCCGTCGGTTTGCTGCTTTTCTTTTGCTTCAGCAACACCGCCTTGTAATCCTGAGGCATCACTTTGACAAAATGTTCGGATGCAACATCCCAGTTCTCCAGGATCCATTCCGCCGGATCACTACCTGTATATTTGAAGTGCTTCTGGATCATCGCCTTCACTTCCTCTTTGTCCTCCGGCTCCATGGTTTCAAGTTCTACCATCTCACGGTTGCAGAGTTTTTCGAGGCTGTGCTCGGGATCGAATACGTAAGCGATTCCGCCGCTCATTCCGGCAGCGAAATTTTTGCCGGTTTTGCCCAGCACGACTACGCGACCACCCGTCATATACTCGCAAGCATGATCGCCGACGCCTTCAACAACGGCTTTCACGCCGGAGTTTCTTACGCAGAAGCGTTCGCCTGCCTGTCCGCGTATATAAGCTTCGCCGGAAGTCGCACCATAAAAGGCTACGTTACCAATAATAATATTGTCCTCAGGCTTGAAGGTCGCTTCCTTATCCGGGTAAATAATCAGCTTACCGCCCGACAACCCTTTTCCAAAATAGTCATTTGCCTCGCCTTCGAGTTCAAACGTTACGCCGGGTGCTACAAACACAGCAAAGCTTTGGCCGGCAGAGCCTTTGAACTGGAAGTGCACCGTATCCTCCGGCAGTCCCGGTCCTTTGTACTTTTTGGAAATCTCGTTAGACAACAACGCGCCAACGGATCGGTCTGTATTCTTAATCAGGAACTTTTCGGAGACAGCCTCGCATTCGTCGAGGGCTGGCCGGCCTGCTTCGACAAGCTTCCAATCCAGCACCTTCTCGAGTTCAAAATCCTGTTCGATCTGTTTGTACAATCCAACGTATTCGCTACCTGGTTCCCAGTGAAGAATTGGCGAGAGGTCCAGCTTCTTGATTTTCCCGTTATCAATGTCTTTCCGTACACGAAGCATGTCGCTTCTACCTATCATTTCGTTCACCGTCCGGAACCCAAGCTCGGCCATATTCTCGCGGAGATCCTGAGCGAGGAAGCGGAAGAAATTTACGACGTGATCCGGATCACCGGTGAATAACTTGCGTAGTTCTTTATCCTGCGTCGCGATTCCCACCGGACACGTGTTCAGGTGGCACTTTCTCATCATGATACAGCCTTCGACAACAAGAGCTGCCGTTGCAACTCCCCATTCTTCGGCGCCAAGCATTGCGGCAATCGCAATGTCACGTCCCGTACGAATCTGACCATCCGTCTGCAACGTGACGCGGCTGCGGAGGTTATTCTTCACAAGTGTCTGGTGCGCTTCTGCAAGTCCAAGCTCCCAGGGTAATCCTGCATGTCTTACGGAAGACAACGGCGACGCGCCGGTTCCTCCGTCAGCACCGGAGATAAGAATTGCATCGGCTTTGGCCTTTGCCACACCGGCTGCAACGGTACCAACACCCGCTTGCGAAACAAGCTTGACGTTGATGCGCGCCTGGCGGTTTGCATTTTTGAGGTCATAGATCAACTGCGCAAGATCTTCGATCGAATAGATATCGTGATGCGGCGGGGGCGAAATCAAGCCCACGCCAGGTGTTGAATGACGAACACGGCCGATCCACTCGTCGACTTTATGTCCGGGTAGCTGACCGCCTTCACCGGGCTTCGCACCCTGAGCCATTTTGATTTGAATCTCATCGGCATTCGCAAGGTAATGGCTCGTTACGCCGAACCTTCCGGATGCAACCTGCTTAATGGCGGAGCGCTCCCAGTCGCCGTTTTCCTTACGTTCAAAACGAATCTCATCTTCACCGCCTTCACCGCTGTTACTTTTTCCGCCAATGCGATTCATGGCGATGGCAAGCGTGGTGTGGGCCTCGTGCGAAATGGATCCGAATGACATCGCACCTGTTGCGAATCGTTTCAATATTTCCTCCTCCGGCTCTACTTCATTGAGCGG
>CBKWFZ010000740.1:0-2655 GCA_966673785.1 uncultured bacterium | reverse complement strand
CTGCGCTTATGAATCCGGTTGATAACCTCAGGACGGACTAACCAGCGTCTCCGTCTTTGGAGGCCCGGAAGTAGTTGGCGTCACGCGTCAGAATGACCGCTCAACGGCGCCCGACCCGAAGACGCGTCGGGTAACCGACTTCGTGTTCCCCTTATGCTTCACGGTACCGCTACCGGCCACCAGAGATTCGAGGTTTTGACTGACATTCAATTCGCAGTTACCCGAACCCGCTACCTTCACTTTCGCTGTCTCCAGTTCACAGGTGAACGCGCGTAGATTTCCGCTCCCCGAGATAGATACGTCATTACTGTTTGCATACCCCCTGAGTAGAACGTTTCCGGATCCGCTGATTTCCGTTTTAACTTCTTTGGATTTAATATCAAGATCCATTTCTCCGTTGCCGGTCAGCGCGAGCTTCAGCACATCGGCGGCCAGTGAGTTCGCGCTGATGATCTTGCCTCCGCCGTTTACCTGAAGCTCCTTAATCTCCTTCACACTGATCGTGATTTTCATCGGCACCTTCAGCTTTATGTCGTCGATCTTGGCCCATATACTCTTGTTCGGATTCTCGGGCTTGCGCTCCATGTTTATCATCAGGATGCCGTCCTCGACTTTTATGCTTGTCAGATCCCAGATTTCCGGTAACGTCTCTACGAGGACTTCCTGTTTGTTGCTTTGCTTCAGGGTAACCGTGTATCCTGAGTTAACATAAATGCTCTTGAATTCAGGAAGTTCAAGCGTTTTCTTAATAGCCTGTGCCGATCCCGAAACAGCAATCAACACTGCAGCAAAAGACAAAACCAACGTTCTAATATTCATAATCTGATTTTTTCCCAAATCTGTCACTTATAGCCGCCTAAGCGAACCACAATTCGATGAATGACAACCCAACATGCAGAAAGCGGATAAACCCTTCCAAAAAACGATTTTCTGCCTCCCAACTGTCGACGGAAAGCTGCAACAGTTTCGTCTGAAAGACTTCGACACGTAATATGTAAGTAAGAATTTCCGCTTCTTTCGTATATTACATTTCCTCAAAGGAACTAACCCTCGTCTTATTCAAAAATCTTATCGGCATGAATGCATACATAATGCTCTTGTCTATCGCTATGGTTTTCATTCCCGGCGCAACTGAACGGACCAATTCCGGCATTGAAAAGCTGAATGCGACTACTTCCAGAGACGCGCGCGAACACTTCAACAAGGGATTATTGTTACTCCACAATTTCGAATATGTCGATGCTGCCGAAGAATTCCGCGCGGCACAGACTGAAGATCGGGATTTCGCGCTTGCCTATTGGGGTGAAGCGATGACGTTCGACCATCCTATCTGGAACGAGCTTAACCTTGAGGAAGCACGCGTCGCGCGGAAGAAACTTGGAAATGAAAAGGACCTCAGGATAAACAAGGGAAAGACATCGCTGGAAAGAGACCTGATACAAAGCATTGAAATACTCTACGGTGAAGGTTCCCGTCCCGAACGGCAAAAAGCATATTCAGAATTCCTTGGCATCCTCTATAAGAAGTACGCCGACAATGATGACATTGCAGCATTCTATGCACTGTCCCTCCTTGCACTAAAAAAAGGCTGGGATGAATGGGAAAACTACAACATTCAGGCGGAAAAAATAACGGCCGCGATCCTGGCAAGAAATCCGGATCATCCGGGAGCGCTTCATTACCGTGTCCATGCAAATGATCATCCCGTCCACGCTCATCAGGGTCTTGCTTCCGCAGACCGCTATGCGCGCGTTGCCAGCTATGCAGGTCATGCGCTCCATATGCCGTCGCATATTTATCTGGCACTCGGTCGATGGAACGATGTTGTTCAGTCAAACGAAGTCTCCTGGCAGGCCGGTGTGGATCGGAAAATGAAAAAGAATCTTGATAACGATCAGCTAAACTACCATGCGCATCTCTGGCTGGCCTACGGCTATCTCCAACAAGGCAGGTTCGAACGCGCGGGCGAGCTAATTGGAAATCAGCAGCAATTCACAGACGAGTTGCCGTCACCACGCGCGCGCTATCATTTGTTTCACATGAAAGGGCACTATCTTTTCAATACAGGCAGGTGGAATGGACCGGTGGCCGAACTAAACGTCGATCTTTCGGGCGTTGATGCCGGCACAAATTATGCAGCGACGTTCGTCGACGGCTATTCCATGTTTCAGTTTGGCAACTCATTTGCTCTCGACTCATTAATCGAACGATTCGAAACAACAATCGCTAAAGACACAAGAATTCAGAAAGAAAATGAGACGGCCACGGTCTGTGGTGTATCGAGATATAATAACAGTGTTCCTTCTGCGCGTGAGATCCGCGAGGGCGTTACTTACCTGAAACAGCTCAAAGGTCTTCGTGCGTGGCTCAATAAAGACCTTGAACTGGCTGGCAAATATTTCACTGCGGCGCTTCCGCCGACAGGATCGGTGGTTGTCGGCCCGCCATGGTTCCTCATCTCGCCGCACGAACTCTATGGAAATTTTCTCCTTCAATCCGGACGCCCCCTCGAAGCGCTTGAACAATTCAATGCTGCGCTCGCGGCATCACCTGCGAGGATCCTTTCCCTCCGGGGGAAACTGAAAGCTGCGCAAGCACTAAAGGACGAACGCGTTGCTTCAGAGATCCATGCAGAACTTGCCGCGATACTTCAGC
>CBKWFZ010000739.1:0-2657 GCA_966673785.1 uncultured bacterium | reverse complement strand
AGAGGAACAACGCAAAGCCAGCTCTCAACTTGCCCGCCTGCCAAAGACCGAGCAGGACCTGATTGGTATAAAAAGGAATTATGACCTGAACAATGAGCTCTACACGTTTCTCCTTGAACGGCGCGCCGAAGCAGATATCGCCCGCGCGTCAAACAGCCCCGACGCGCAGGTGCTGGATCCGTCGGCGGCAGGAATCGCCGAACTGCTCGGCCCAAAGAAAGTCCGTAACTACATAACTGCGGTTCTTGCATCGATCGTGTTGTTTGTGGTCACGATCTTCCTCAGTGAATACTTCAGCAACAAGATCAAGACAACAGACGAGATCACCAACGCGCTGGACTTCCCGGTGATGGCTTCCATTACGGAAAACAAATTTCACAGCGAGGTCCCCGTTATTCAATACCCCAAGGCAGCAATTACCGAATCGTTCCGGGGTTTACGCATCAACCTGCAGAACCACTTCCGTAACCAACAGGTCCTTGCCGTGCATTCCCATATTTCCGGAGAAGGCAAGTCTTTTGTTGCCCTGAATCTTGCACTTGTGATGGCGATCAGCAACAAACGCGTGCTGCTGGTGGATGGAGACTTGCGAAAGCCACGGCTTCATACGATACTCCGACCGAAACACAATCGTGGTCTGGGCGATTATCTCAGCGGGAAAGCAAAGCTTGATGACATCATCCAACCCACACAACATCCCGGGTTCTACTTTGTGAGCGCAGGCAGCCTGCCTCCCAATCCCTCCGAATTGTTAAACGGTGACGTGATCGCAACATTCAATGAAATCGCCAAAGAACGTTTTGATTTCATCGTTTATGACAATGCCCCGTTCGGGGTAGTCAGCGACGCAACGCTTATCGGACTTCATGCCGACGTGAACCTGTTCCTTGTGCGACTGAACTACAGTATGAAAGAAAACCTGGAAGAGATCAATAAGGTGTATCATGAAGGAATTCTTCGCAATGTACTCGTCGCAGTAAACGGACAGAAGCAACGTTCCGGCTACGGCTATTACGAAGAACACAAGCGTCAGCCCGCCACCGTATAATTTCACCTGTGGCATCACGGTGGGTTCATCCCGGCTGATGGATCCACCGGCGCAGATCGCGCACGCTCATACGGCGCAGCCGCGGATTGTCGGAGACCACGACGAGGATATCGGCCCGCTCCCCGCGGCGCAAAGGGATCGTGAATTGAAGCAGCGTCAGGCCCGGATTTGCGGCATCAAATTCGGCGGGAGGTGTCGCAGGAATTGCCGACACCTTCGGGCTGCCCGTAGCGATTATTCTGACGAATAGCGATTTGTTACTTTGCCTGAGCTCCACCCAGTTGTTGTCATGAATAATTATTTGTGCCGTAGTGGCCATATTCCAGCGTACAGGCGCGCCGCTGTGTAGGAGGATGTCGTCGTGTATCAGCGCCAGACCCTGTTCTGTCACGGCAACAGTGCGCTCAATTCTTCGGGCAAAATCCGCGTAAACGGGGGTAAGGTCGGCACTTACTCCGCTGCTCACCGAATCTTTCCAGAAAGTGGTAATTGAACTGAGTCCGTCAACGCGCTGAGGAGCATTGTTGATTGTGAGGGTATTATGAATAAAATTGCCATATCGGAAGACACGCCACCGGTCCGAATCCTGATCGCGGTTCCAGATATCGAGACCCACTGACTCAAGGGAGTGATAGTCCTGCGGGCCGGGGTCAGACGCCCAGCGTTCGCCTGCCGCGTCCAGCACAAACGATCCGACATCCATATGACCGTGATTGAAGGAAGGTGAACCCGCTTTGAGACCCACGAATACGGCATCGGTTTCCCAGCCGGAACGAATCGTTGCCACGGCATTTTGTTCTGCGCTTACCCAGATCGTGGCAGGGGGCGGAGGAATGGAATCAAGGTCCATCGATGCAGACCAGATCAGCAACAATGGCAGCTCGCGCACTCGGTGCAAGGTGGTCGTTTGACTGAGCAGTTGCATTTCCTGGAACAACAGGCTCGGATCATTGTTCCGACCGGCGAACCAGAACATCGCAGGATGGACCTGCGCCTTCTCGTAATTGTCTGAATAGTTAAAGCTCCGGCACGAAGGTCCTGTTAAGTGCAGCATGTACTGAGCGGTATTTAAAAATCCGGGTGACAAATGCAGCTTGTGCTGTGAGATATTCTCTAGCGCGCTGATAAGCATCACGTGGAAGGTGGTGCCATATTCCCAATAGCCATACCCCTCGTGATATGCCCCTGTGGTTCCGTACGAGCCGATGGGAAGCGCGATCGAATTGACCGACCGCTTGAGAATAAGGGAGGCAAGTATGGGGTCATTTTCCATGATTGCCAGCGTCCCTATCGCCAAAGCTGCGTTGCACACCTGGTTCCAGTTATGCGTCGCCGATAGCCATCCATTAAATTCGTCCCGAAGTGAAGGTAGCAGCCCTTTCTCACGAATCGCATTGGATACTTCTAACCGCTGGGATGGTGTAAGATCGTTGTAGAGCCAGTCATAGCCAATGGCGCACGCAACGGTTAGTTCAGCGGCATCCAGAAAATGGGATGGATTCCAGTCGGGAAACCTCGCCAGCGTCAGCAGCTCTGATTTCGCCCGCTCAAGAAATCGCACATCGCGTGTCAGTCGCCATCCATAGCTGAGAAAGGTAACCCTGCGACG
>CBKWFZ010000738.1:0-2660 GCA_966673785.1 uncultured bacterium | reverse complement strand
CTTAACGAGATTGTCCTCTCCCATGATTATCCGGAATTCCTTATCGGGGTGTTTCTCCCGAAGGTGCAGCAGCGTGTGAATGGTGAAGCTTGGTTTGGGAAGATTGAATTCGATATCACAGGCTTCGAGCTTATAGTTGTCGTGGATCGCCGCTCTGACCATATCGAATCTATCGAATTCGTGTAGCAGACCCTTGCCGGGTTTGAATGGATTCTGAGGACTGATAACAAACCAGACCTTTTTAAGGTCTGTGTTTTCCGCCATGATATTGGCAATAATCAGGTGGCCGGTGTGTATTGGATTGAAGGAACCGAAGAACAGACCGATCCGCTGCGACGCGCTCATAAGGCGAAGTTACAAAACAACCGGCGTGTTTTTGAACTGATCGTACAACAACTGTGCAGCAGCAAGTGATGTCTCAAGGTTCTCGTTGACAAGAACGGTATCGAACTGATCTTCGAACGACATCTCAAACTTCGCTTTAAAAAGACGGCGGGAAAGACTTTCCGCGGATTCGGTTCCCCGGTCGCGAAGGCGTTCATTGAGTATTTCAAGCGAAGGAACCTTGACGAACACCGCAAGCGCACGATCTCCGAAATAGCGCTTTAAATTTAGTCCGCCTTTAACGTCGACATCGAAGATCACGTTTTTTCCTTCATTCCAGATGCGATCAATTTCGGATTTGAGAGTGCCGTAGAAGTTTCCTTCATACACTTCTTCCCACTCAATAAATTCGTTGTTGTCGATCCGCTTTTTGAATTCTTCCGGTGTCAGAAAGTAATAGTCTTTTCCGTTCTCCTCTGTCCGTCCCCGTTTATCGCGCGTGGAGGCCGAGATGGAGAAACCAAGATCGGGGTTGGTTGCCAGGAGGTGTTTTACGATGGTGGTTTTTCCGGACCCTGACGGTGCGGAGAAGATCAGCGCTTTGCCGGCCATTGACTCAGGGAACGAGATTTTGAGAAACGCGGGTCCGGATCGTGTCAATCAGGTCCTGGGGTGCGTTGTTTTTGCATTTTGACTTGAGCAACTGTCGAATTTCTACTTCGAGGTGGTAATTACGGTAACAGGGCAGGCATTCCTCAAGGTGATGTTTCATAAAATGCTCCTTCTCTTCAGCTGTCGTCTCGTCGTCGAGGATTAGATGGAGCTTTTGCAAGCAGTCGCGTTGATTAGGACAGTCCTGCTTCATTTTACTCTGGTCGGGAATACTCATAGGCGGTCAAGCGTTTTTATAACCCATTTGTTTAGCGTAGGTACTCAGTTTTTCTTTCAACAGGTTCCTGGCCCTGTGCAGGCGACTCCGGACCGTCCCAATGGGTATGTCAAGGATCTTTGCCATCTCATCGTACTTAAATCCTTCCAGGTCACACAATATTATTACAGTTCTGAAATCAACATCCAAAGAGTTCAACGCATTCGATATCTCATCGCCGATCATATCGCGCAACGCTTCCACACGAAGATCGGGCGTGATCTGCCGGTCTACATCCTCCGAGTTGTAATATGTTTCAACATCCTGATAGTCTACCTTGGAAGGTTCCTTACTCTTCTTCCGGTAGTCGTTGATGAAACTGTTTTTCAAAATTCGAAACAGCCACGCCTTGGCATTAGTTCCTTTTTGAAAAGAATCTATAAACCGGTATGCCTTCAGGTAGGTATCCTGAAGCAAATCCTTTGAATCATCCTGGTCCAGCGTAAGGCGATAAGCAAAATTATACATCGAGTTTATGTGCGGCATAAACTCGTCGTTAAAGATCTTTTGCTTTTCGACCTCAGGATATTGCTGTTTTGGTACCAGGTCCTCTTCTTCCATATTTGTAAAAATAATTATAAAACTGAATATGCCAT
The DNA here is from genome assembly GCA_966673785.1 of uncultured bacterium. Taxonomy (GTDB): domain Bacteria; phylum Bacteroidota; class Bacteroidia; order Cytophagales; family Cyclobacteriaceae; genus Ohtaekwangia. Next base: position 812 of record CBKWFZ010000738.1, on the reverse strand, counting down.
TCAGAAAAACCGCCAATCAAAGACGGAATTTCCAATTGCTTCACCTTTCCTTGAATAGTTCCCCTATTCCGATATAAAAAAACGATTCCAGTAGCCGTATCAATCGCGGTTCTCCAGTTCCTTAATTGCCATCCAGGCCATTAATCCGGTACTGATCGTCAGTGCACTCTCATCAATATTGAAATTCGGTGTATGAACATATGATGTAATGCCCTTCGCCTCATTCCGTGTGCCCAGCCGGTAGAACGATGCCGGAATCACTTGTGAGTAGTAACTGAAATCTTCTGCGCCCAGCGATATATCAAGGTCCGTTACGTTATCCGCCCCGACATACTCGACCGCCGCTCTGCGTATTCGTCGGGTAACCTCCGGGTTATTTTCAAGATACGGATAGCCATGCGAGATGTCGACTTCACACCTGCCCCCCATCCCCTCAGCTATACTCTCCGCCATCTTCTTTATCTTCTCAAGCCCGGCAGCCCGCCATTGCTCGTTGAGAGCACGAAACGTGCCAGCAATGTTCACTTCATCGGGAATAATATTCGTCGCGCCTTCCCCGATAATTCTGCCAAAAGTTAACACCGTTGGTTGTTTAGGACTTGCATTCCGGCTGATAACCTGCTGCAGCGCCACGATGATATGCGAAGCAATGACAACAGGATCAATGGTCAGCTCCGGCGCGGCACCGTGCCCACCTTTCCCGATTACTCTGAGGTAAATCTCGTCGGCGCTGGCCATATACATACCTTCGCGGAATCCGATCTTCCCGACAGGCAGCAACGGAAAAACGTGCTGACCAATAATACTTGCCG